>DAITPG010000261.1:0-3761 GCA_036833715.1 Eubacteriaceae bacterium
CAACGGCAAAACGGTTTCATCTATAACCCTGAGTCATATCTTAAGGCAAAAAGGGCTTACCGTTGTCAACAATAACGAAGGAAGCAATATGAATTCGGGCATCATATCCAAATTCATCAAATATTCCACCTTAAGCGGAAAGATCAAAGCGGATGCCGCCGTCATCGAAATCGACGAGGATGCCACGGCGGGGCTTTGCCGGGAAATCAATCCCCAATATTTAATTGTAACCAATTTATACAGAGATTCCATCAGCAGAAACGCGCATCATGAATTCGTTTATAAAAAACTTGCCAAAATACCCGAAAATGTAACATTGATACTGAATGCGGACGATACGATATCGGGTACACTGGGCACCGAAAATAACCGAAAGATATTTTACGGGGCCGCAAAGGCGCCCGGGAAAACCGCCGAATGCGAAAATATCATCTGCGATATTAAAGTGTGCCCGCAATGCCTGATGCCGATCACTTACGATTATATCCAATATCATCATATCGGGCGTTCGCATTGCGATCATTGCGGCTTTAAAATGCCCGAACCGGATATCTACGCCGACAGCATCAACTTCAATAAAGGGACGTATGAGCTCATCGACCGCATACGGAATCAAAAAAGAGTGTTCAGTTTTCAAACAAGAAATCTTTTTGAGATCTACAATAATTTGGCTGTTGCTTCGCTTTGCCTTGACTTGGGATATGACATCGACTTCATCAATCAGTCGATCAATACCATTTCATCTGCCGGAGGCCGTTACGAGGAAGTGCGCGTGAATGATACGCAGATCATCTCCATGGTCGGCAAATCCCAAAACCCGATCTCCTGCTCGCAAAGTTTCGCCAAAGTAAAAGATATCGCAGGCAAAAAGGTGATTTTGATTGCGATCAACGACAGAGAATACGGATTAAAATCGCACCATGAGGATACCTCTTGGTTTTATGACACCGATTTTGAATTTTTGATCAGCGACGATGTTGTCAACTACATCGCGATCGGACCGAGAGCATATGATGTCGCGCTGCGGTTGACCCTTGCAGGAGCAAAGCCGGAAAAAATCAAGCTGGCGTTCGATTACAATACCGATATCGTTAAGTTGATCGATTATGAAGCCGTCAAAGGCGGTACGATCCTTTACTTTTTTGAAGTTTATTTCAGAGAGTGGTCCAAAAAGATGAAAAATGCCATGGTTGCGGAGGGCAAAAAATATGAAAACCGTTAAGATCGAATACATCTGCCCCGAGCTTTGCCATTTTTACGGCGATCATGCCAACTTGTTTTATCTTGCAAAAAAAGCCGAGCATATGGGCAACCGCGTAGAGATCATTAAAACCGAGCGCGGCTGCAAACCCGCGTTTACACAGGGCATTATCGACATGGTCTACATAGGACCCACGACCGATACTTATCAGACGGCGCTTGTAAAAACCTTGCTGGAATATAAATATGAACTGAAGGAATATATTGAAAACGACGGCTTTGTGCTTGCTACCGGAAACGCTCTGGAAGTTTTTTACGAAAGCATAACCGATACGGATCAAAATGAAATCAAAGCGCTTGGCTTCTTCCCTTTTCAATGCCAACGCTTTGAAGGCAGACGTTATTCGGTGAATGTGATCGGAGAATACAACGGAAGAAAGATCGCAGGTTACAAAAACCTGGCAAGCAAAACAACGACCGTGCATAATCCCTACCCTCTCTTCAACGTTATCAAAGAAAAAGGCAAGCTTACGGAAGGAGCTTGGGAAGGTATCAAATACCGGAATTTTTACGGAACCTATCTATTGGGACCGATCCTTCTGCAAAATCCTTATTTTTCTAACGAACTCCTCCGTCAGCTGTTTAAAGATGATTATCAGGAAGTTTATATTCCTTTTGAAATTGCCGCTTACGAAAAAAGAGTCAGCGATGTCATGAATGATAAAAATCCCGATTCCAACGGCTAACGCCCAAAAGGGTCGCTTATTCCATTTTATAAGCGGTCCTTTTTTTATTGCGCCATTCCTTAAGCCGTCGGCATATTATTAATAATTTAAAATCGAGTTAAATTATATATTTTGTTAGTTGATTTATATATATATATTGACAATTTATGTTTTTTATATTATATTTACCTTATATTAGGAGAATGATATGAAAAAATCTGTGTACAGCATCGTGCTGATGGATGAAATCGTAAACGCGGTAGACCGCATCGCCTATTCCCGAAACACTAACCGATCCAATATGATCAATCAAATCCTTGCAGAATATTGCTCTTATGTTACACCGGAAAAAAGAATCAGCGACATCTTTGAATACGCTGTTGATCTGATGCGGCGGGAGGAATGCTTTCAAATGCAGGCCACGGATGCGGTATTGTCCATCAAAAGCGCGCTGAGCTATAAATACAATCCCGTGATACGGTATTCTGTGCAATTATTCAGAAGCGCGGACGAAGCCATCGGAGAGCTGAAAGTTAATTTCAGAACGCAAAATCAATCCCTGATCGATTCCCTGACAGATTTTTATGAAAATTGGACGGAGACAGAAAAAAGGCATTCTCCGATCTGCAAACGAGGCATACCCATCATTTGCTCATTCGATTCGGAACGCCTGATCCGCCGATTTACCGCGCCTGAGCAATCAGAAAACACTACTACGCAAAAAATGGCCGAAGCCATCACTGATTATGTGCAGGTTTTTGACCGTGCATTAAAGATATGGTTTAAATACGGCACAGACAGAGCGGAAGCAAAAAAACAAATCGAGAAATGTTACCTTGCCTATATCCATTCGGGCAGTGTAATGATATAAACATTGGGAGGATATCTATGGATCTTCAAAAATTAACACAAAAATCAATCGATGCGATTCAAAAAGCGCAAAGCTTAAGCAAAGAATATCAAAGCGCTCAAGTTGAGCAAAGTCACTTATTATACGCATTGATGACACAGGATGGCGGCCTTATCCCCGAACTGATCAAAAAGATGAAAATCAACCCGACCGCTTTTACGGAAGCGGTGCAAAAAGAGATCGGCAGACTGTCTCGCGTAAGCGGATCGGGCCGTGAAATGGGCAAGATCTATATCTCTGTTGAATTGGATAACGCCCTTAACGCAGCAGAGAAAAAAGCCGAGCAAATGAAGGATGATTACATTTCGGTAGAGCATATCATGCTGGCTTTGATTGAAAAGCCCGATTCAACGCTTAAAAAATTGTTTTCGGAATTTAAAATAGAGCAAAATCAATTCTTAAGCGTGCTTTCGTCCGTCCGGGGCAGCACCCGGGTCACTTCCGACAATCCCGAGGATACGTATGATGTGCTGGAAAAGTACGGTCAGGATTTGGTTGAGCTGGCAAAAAATAATAAGCTTGACCCTGTTATCGGCCGTGACAGTGAAATAAGAAACGTAATAAGGATCTTATCGAGAAAAACCAAAAATAATCCGGTATTGATCGGGGAACCCGGCGTAGGCAAAACCGCCATTGCCGAGGGGCTTGCCCTCCGAATCGTGCGCGGTGATGTACCCGGCAGTTTAAAGGACAGACGCATTTTCTCACTGGATATGGGTTCGCTGATCGCGGGCGCAAAATTCAGAGGAGAATTTGAGGAGCGCTTAAAAGCGGTGCTTGCCGAAATTAAAAAAAGCGACGGGCAGATCATATTGTTTATCGATGAATTGCACACCATCGTAGGCGCGGGCAAGGCGGACGGAGCCATGGATGCGGGCAATCTATTAAAGCCCTTGCTTGCCAGAGGCGAGCTGCACTGCATCGGC
>DAITPG010000262.1:0-3747 GCA_036833715.1 Eubacteriaceae bacterium
AATTTCAGATAATTTATTCCCGCTCAGCAGCATGATTGTGGCAGCTTTTGCCGCGGCTGCCGCGCAGGAACCCGTCGTGAAACCGTTTCTTAATTTTTTGTTATCAACTATAACATAATTTTCCATGCCTTACCTGACACTGTCAAAACAAGCATCGGCAATGCGATGCTCGAGTTCATCGATATCGCAAGGAGGCGTTGAATCCTTCTTGAATAAGCCCGTTTCCGTCATTTTATTGAATACTCTCAGCACATAGGGCGTATCCAAATGACAGTCTTCCAAAAGTTTCTTGTCGCTGAAAATTACATACGGCGTATCCTCTTTGCAGACGATGCCGTCTCTCATTACGATCACCCTGTCCGCCCAGGCATAAGCCATTTCAACATCATGCGTGGCCATAATGATCGTTTTTCCACGCTCGGATAACATCTGCATGAGTTCTTTGATTTGCTTTGCATGGAGCGGATCAAGCGCCGAGGTCGGTTCATCAAAAATGATGATCTGCGGATCCATTGAAAGAACGGATGCTACCGATACACGTTTCTTTTGGCCGTAACTTAAAAAATGAGGCGGCTTGTCTTTAAACTGAGCGACATCGACGCTCTGCATACTTTGCTGCACACATGCATTCAATTCGTTTTTGTCGTATTTAAGATTGTTCGGCCCAAAAGCCACTTCCTGATAGACCGTAACACAAAACAGCTGCGTTTCGGGATCCTGAAAAACGATCCCTATATTTTTTCTCATTTCGATAAGACTTTTTTTATCGTATCTTAAAGCTTTTCCCATGTATTCGATATCACCGGACTCCGCTTTCAGTACACCGTTGATGCACAAAAAAAGTGTGGATTTCCCTGAACCGTTGGAGCCTAAAACGGCTATTTTTTCACCGGAGCGGATATCAAGGTTTACACCCTTAAGCGCGTCGGTACCGTCCGAATATGTATATTTTAATTCTCGTATTTTAAGTATGGATTCCATTGCTCTCCCTTTACCGCAATGCATAAACGCATGCGGCAAGTAAAAATAAGTAGACGATAAGCATTACGATCTGCATTTTGCTGATTTTGGTGTAAGTGCCGATATAAGCGACGGTACCGTCATATCCTCTCGATTCCATGGCCTGATAAATAGAATCAGCCTTAATAAATGCTTTGATGAAGATACTCGATGCCAATATCGCGCTGCTTTTAAGCCTGGCGGAAAAGTTGATATTGCCGATACGGGCGTTCTGCGCTGTCACAAGATTATGCATAAGATCAATAAGTATAAATATAAACCGCAAAATCAAGAGCATCATTTCGCTTAATATTTTCGGTATCTTGATCTTATCCATCAAGCCGACGATATGATCAACAGGCGTAGACACATACAGAAAATACAGACAGGAAATTGAAGAGAATGATTTCATAAAAACGTGCGCGGCCAAATTCATCGATTCTTCTGTTATGCTCAGATATCCACCGAACATCGGGAGATTGATCATACCGGCTGCGCTGGCAGTAAAATTTACCGCAATCGTCAGCACGCCGATGATCAGAAATCCGATCGGTATTAAGCAGAGCTTTAGATAAGCTGCCGGCTTAATCCCTGACAGTACAATACAGCTGAAGCTCATAAGCGCAAGCACTGCTCCTGAAAACCAAAGAGAATCGATGTAGATTGTCATGATTAACGTTGCGAGAGAAAGCAGCGTCTTAAATGCCGGACTTATATCTTTTAATTTAGATGAATAAGCATATTTGTCGATCATGTTTCCACCTTATAATGAGAGAGGGGGGTTGGACCCCCTCGCCTAAATGGTTTCATTTGCCGATTTATTATCCGTCTTTTTTACGCCGACAAAATAACCGATGAAATAACAGAATACACCGGCGCCCATTGCCGCCTGCAAGGCAAATAATAAGCTTTCCGTTTCTGATCCGGGCAATGTGAATACATTGTTAAACCAGGGTTCATAGGTCGGATCGATTTCCGCTATGACATCTTCGGCCTGTCCATCAGCCCCGCCGAATTCGGAATCTTTGATAACAAACAAAGGTACGGCGCAGATCAAAATCATGGCTAATATAGACAGAAAAACCAATAATCTTTTTGTTGACTGTTTCATGGACGACCTCCTTATTTGACCGGAAGAAGTTCATTGACTTCTTTCGTGCTTAATGATTTAATTGCATTGAATACCAATACCGTCAAAATTCCTTCAACAATGGAAAGCGGGATCTGTGTTACTGCAAAAACGGTCATGAATTTCGTTAGCGACGCTGCAAAATCAACAGCGGAATTGTTGTAAACCAACGCCAACTGGAAGGATGTCACCGCATAGGTGGAAAGATCGGCAAGTGCCGCTGCCAAAAATACGCTGAGCCATGAAGGAGCTTTTAATTTATTGGCAAGTATGTAAATTCCATATCCGATAAACGGGCCGGCAACCGTCATTGAAAACGCATTCGCGCCGAGCGTTGTAAGTCCGCCGTGCGCGAGCAGGATTGCCTGAAATAACAAAACGATGAAGCCGATAACGCTCATAGCAGCGGGACCGAATAAAATGGTTCCGAGGCCGGCGCCGGTGGGATGGGACGAACTTCCCGTAACGGAAGGCATTTTTAAGGCTGAAAGAACAAAACAGAATGCGCCCACCATTGCGAAAAGCATTTTTTTTCTGGCATCGCCTTTGATTTTTTTGTTAACGGAAAAAATTCCCCATATAAGGAAAGGAAGGTAAACGGCACCCCAGATTAAGCACCAGTTGAGCGGGAGGTAGCCTTCCGCAATATGCATTGCGTAGACAGGACGAGCGGCAAATACCATTAAGGCTGCGATAATGGAAATTTTGACCGCCGGTTGATTGATAAGTTTTTTCATCACATTTCTCCTATACATTTTTTTCACATAAAATCGAAAAAAACACCATATACTTGCTCTCTGTGAGTAAATATACGGCGTAAAAATTTAAATAAGAAAAATGTATGGGATTTTTTCTCGAAAAATTTAACACACTCTATTGACTCGCAGAGCTTCACGGTTAAATAAATACAAGCAGGTATTCTGACTTATGCATCTTCATGCAGATCAGCCTTCCCGGATATGATCCAGTGACATATTTGATCTGCACTCCGCAATTACAGCAGCGGCCCTGTGTGGGATTTACACCCACTTCCCTTTTATGTTTTCACACTTGTATTCGATTTTATGTGACTTATCGTTAAAACTTTACCATAATATCAATGGTTTGTCAAGCGTATGCATCCGATTGATGATGGATGAACGAGCAAGTCATATTTAATTTATCCAATCGCCAAAGTAAAGCCTACTAAAAGGCGTTATCTCAATTTCCCGCTACGAATAAGTGTATTTCAATGGGTTGTTTAACTCTCTGATTTTCGTAATTGATTGCATAGAGTGTTTTGGAAAAATCATTTCTTTGCATAGTGCTGCAACTTCTGCCGTTTTTTATCTGCTAATTATTGCAATTCGAAAATTATCGCACCGCTTTATTCATCAATAGTTACACCTTTTACTGAATATAGTTCTGCCTTACAAAACAAAAGTACTATCTTTTCACTAATAAAGTTTTATTAAATTGATTAGAATCCAACAAAAAAACGAGTAACACAGAAAGCACTACCGTTTATGTTTTAAAATATTTATACAAAGACATGTCAAGTGAATTTGTTCGGAATTTTGGAGTGAATAAAAAAACCCCGCGACTACCTATTCTACCGACTCGTTACCAAGCAAGTACCA
>DAITPG010000263.1:0-3724 GCA_036833715.1 Eubacteriaceae bacterium
GACTGGACCCTAACCGCCGATCTTCCCATCAAAGGCTGCTTTACGATTTATTCGCACATCGGCGATGCTTTTGGGTATTTGAATTGTCTGGCTTTTGCCGGCATCCTTTTTCTTTTGAAGCGGAAAGAAAGGAAACGTGAAAATTTCACAGAATACCGCATAAAAGCATGCCCTTAATGAGCAGGCTTTTTTGATGTGCTCTGATGTGCAAGGTAAACAGGGATGGGATCGGTCATACTTCCCAGTACATCATCGTGATGGTGGTGTCCACAGCTTCGCTCACCATGCCGTCCGCTGCCAGACTGTCGATGTAATCCTTCAGATTCTGCTCTTCGGCTTCCGTTAAACTTTTATACGTCTTCATGCGGTTGATGTATAAACCGTACGCCTCTTCAAGCGTTTTTTTCATATTCCATCGCTGCTTAAAATATTCCAGCTTCGGGTTCATCCCGGCCAGCCACAGCAGGCCAAAGCCGTAAAAAATATCCGCTTCGCTGCTTTCCCTGTGCTCGGTAATGCCCGCGAGGCGTTTGACTTCGTCCGATACCGGATCGGTTCTTCTTGTGGGCTTGGCCATCAGACAGAGACCCTTGGAGGCCTGCGTCAGCTTTTCGAAGCTGCGCGCGCTGCCGATGGCGGGCGTCATATGCGCAAACACGATGTCGTATTGCTTGCACATGCCCGCTTTTTCAAGATCAAACTCGTGCCAGTCCGTTCGGATAAACGCTGCGTTTTCGATCCCCATCGCTTTTTTCTGATCTTCGGCGATCTGCAGCATTTTCGACGACAGGTCAATCCCCGTTACCTCTTTGCAGCAGCCCGCAAGCGCAAGGGAATATCTTCCGCTGCCGCAGCCCACATCCAAAACGCGCGCATCCTTTTTAAGGACGCCCAGCCCGTTTAACAGCCGCAGCATAGTGTCCTCTTCAAAGTTCGGCACCGAGTAGCCCTTATACTGCCCGGCCATGGAATCCCACATGTCCACACTCGCCTGCTTGTCATTGTTTTTGGATACCCAGCCGCTTCTTATTTCTTCGATGTTCATGTTCAACCTCTATCTCTTTCTGCATTTTTTGAATCATGTAAATAAAAAACCCATGAAATGTGGATTGCTCCACCCTTCATGGGTGCTGATTGTTTCATCAAAGCTTCGTGCTTTATGAATATTATATAAAAAATACTGAATGCTGTCAATAGTTGATATTGAGATATCTGTTTTATCATCCTTCGCAATTATCTTGATGTGTATGATCGTGACAAACCGAACCCGTGGATTTCAGCTCACCTTTCAAATACGCGATTACTGCCGCCTCTGAGTTTCCACTGGCTCCGACAATGACTTCAATACCTTTTTCGTTGAATATATCGATTGCCCCGCCCCCAATTCCGCCCGAAATGATGACTTTGACGCCCAGATCATTTAAAAAATTGGGCAAATATCCCGGTGTATGCCCTGGATTTTGAATAATCTCCGCTTTGGTTATTTTATCGCTTTCAGTCTGAAAGATCGTAAAACTCTCACAATGTCCGAAATGCTGCGTAACCATATCTTTTTCGCTTGCTACCGCAATTTTCATTGTTAATCTCCGTTTTTTTATTTATCTCTTATTTATTAGCATGAGTGATTTGTTATTATTGGAATAAATATTTGATTGTTTCGTTAAACACATTTGTTGCCGCTAAGCCAGAAGCACAGTTGATGTCGACGATTGTTTTTCCGCTGTTTATCGCTTTAACGGCATCCGTATCATAAGGTATGCGCCCTACAAAAGGTATGCCTTCTTTTTTGCAGTAAGATTCAATTTCAGAGGCATTATCGATATTTGTGTCGTATTTATTAATGCAGACCGCCGCACTTACCCCAAATACACCGGCTGTTTTGAGTATGCGTTTTAAATCGCTTATGCCTGAAACCGTAGGTTCGGCCACAATGAGCACCATGTCAACACCGCTCATCGATGAGATCACAGGACAACCAATGCCCGGAGATCCGTCAATAACCGCAAATTCTACATTTTTTGCAGTATTGATCATTTGTTTTTTAACGTCAGAAACAAGCTTTCCCGAAGCTCCGCTGCCCATTCTAAGCTTGGCGGTGCAAAATACCGCATCTTGCATGTAAAGCTGCAATTCTCCCGAAATAACAGGCTTTAAGATTACCGCGCCTGACGGACAAATTGCCGCGCATACGCCGCAGCCTTCGCATGCAAAATCATTCACGATATAGCCTATCGTTTTATTGATCGCGTCAAAATGGCAATTCTGTTTGCATATATCGCATTCCGTGCATTTGGATTGATCAATCTGGGCTTTCGCCAAACCGTAAAAATCCGTAACTTTCGGCTCAGATATTTGGTTTAACACCAAATGCAGATTCGGCGCATCCACGTCGCAATCTGCATAAGCCTTCACATGCGCCAGCTTTATGAATGCGCTTGCCAGCGTAGTTTTTCCGGTGCCGCCCTTGCCGCTCAAGATTAATAATTTTTTCACCTGTTAACCTCTGACATCGCTTTTTTCAGGATAGTTTCAAATATGCTTCTAAAATCGTTATTTTCACGCGATGCGATCTCGGCGTTTGAGTTCAGATTTCCCAATTCATGATCAAATAGGATTTTACCTAAAACGGGAATGTGATTATGATTGCAGAATTGCTCAGTTGGATTATCCTTGTCGGTATATTTGTTGAGCACCACACTGTAAGGCTTATGAAATAAAGTGACCAATTCATAAACCATTTGAAGATTATGCGCGCCGAATATTGTGGATTCTCCTACAAGTATGCAATAATCCGCTTCTTTGATACTCTCCATTACGGTACAAGCGCTTCCTGGCGGGCAATCGATAATAATCAGGTCATCTTTTGAAAAAGGTATGCTCAGCAGTTTTTTGATCAACGGCACGCCCGA
Organism: Eubacteriaceae bacterium; assembly: GCA_036833715.1. Taxonomy (GTDB): domain Bacteria; phylum Bacillota; class Clostridia; order Eubacteriales; family Anaerofustaceae; genus JBGMEA01. The sequence goes on from DAITPG010000263.1 coordinate 2,910, forward strand.
AACCTCTCCGATATTCATTATGCCCGTACGCACTTTTACGTTACCCGATACGCCCGTTTGCACCTCACCAATGGGCTTTTTGATTTCTTTGATCGCTTTTTGGTTGCAGAGTAATGAACAGCCACCGCAGGAATGACATACATCTTCGAAAATTTTTATCTTTCCTCCTATATAAGCCAGCGCATTGAACTTGCAAAAGTCTATGCAGATCCTGCAGCCATTGCATAGGGAATGGTCCACAATGGGAATATTTACATATACTTTTTCGGACGAAACATCAACCGGTTTAAAAAACAAATGCCCATTGGGAGCTTCCACGTCGCAATCGATATAAACCGAATTTTCGGCAGTTGCGGCCATATTCACAGATATCAGCGTTTTGCCAGTGCCGCCTTTACCGCTGAGTACAGCGATCTTCATTATTTTTCTCCGTGATTGTGAAATCCTGCATGGATATCTTCCAATAAAACGAGCTTACTGTTCTTAAACGCTTCTATATTTTCGATTACGGATTTTCCGATGCCTGTATAAATTTCAATGTTTGCCTCGTGCAGAACTTCGGCCGCGTTTTCGCCGCAGCGTGGTGTAAGCAGAGCATCTATACGTTCATCGACAAGCGATTGCGCAGCTTTAATGCCTGCGCCGCCTTGATTGACGGCTGCACTGTTGTCCTTAAACGAATATTCTTTACTGTCCGTATTATATATGCAAAAGTAGGATGCGCGGCCAAAAGAAGGGCTTATTGCCGATTCAAGTTCTCTGACGTCCGTAGGTACAGCTATCTTCATTTTTTCTCCTTTTTTATAGCATTTTCT
>DAITPG010000264.1:0-3712 GCA_036833715.1 Eubacteriaceae bacterium
CAATTCCCTGTCCGCCTCGCTCATGGAGCGCTGCTGCATTAAGATGTCCGTCGCGGAAAATTCAGACGCGTAATGCGCATAAACCGCTTCCATAAATACATAGGAAGGGAAAAACACCAGATAATTGCCTTTGCGGTTTTTGATTACACAGCGGATCCTCCGGGCGATGGGGCCATAATACCTTTCCCTTGCCGTGTACCGGGTGCTGACGCTTTGGTCGATAATGATCGTGAACTTATCCTTGTCGAAGATCGCCGGCACGTCCAGCAGACGGTCATCCTTTTCGCCGCCCAGCAATTCGCAGTAATAGGGAAGCGGCGTGAGGGTTGCGGAATAAAATACCGCGCTTTTGCCTTTTTTTAATATCTGCCGCAAATAGGCCTGCGCGTCGCTGCAAAAAATGCGCAAAAGCTTTTCCTCAGGGTCGTAATAGATGTAATGGGCGCGGTCTCTAATTTCATAAATGCTTATGAATTGATTCAGTTCAAAATAAAGGTCGTAAATCAGTTGGTAGGTTTCGCCGCGCTGCGAGCTGTTTTTAGAAAGAAAATCATCGGCCGCGCTTTGGAATTTATAGAAATTTCCGATCAGCTTTTCGCTCAGGTCGCCGATCATTAAGGGCTCGGCGCTGTCGCATTGCTTTTGATAAGAGATCATTTCGGCGTTGATGTCTTTAAGGGCTGTGCTTAGCTTTTTTACCTCTTTGACGGCGGATTTTGCGGTCAAGATCGTTTTTTTATCCAGCTGCGCCGAATACATATCTCTTGATCGATCCACCAGATTGTGCGCTTCATCGATTAAAAAAACATGCTCGCCGCTTTGCGCGTCCTCGTCAAAGAAACGCTTTAAAGCCGCGGACGGGTCAAATACATAATTGTAATCGCAAATGATCATGTCGGCCCAGCTTGCGGTATCCAGCGATAATTCAAACGGGCAGGCCGTATGCTCGCGCGCAAAATCGCGCAGCACTTCCGCGGTTATCAGATCATTGGATTCCAATAAGGAACTGAGCATTTTGGGCAGCTTGTCGTAATAGCCTGCCGCATAGGGGCAGTCTTCGGGATTGCAGGAGGGCGTATCCAGAAAACAGCTTTTTTCCTTTGCCGTTATCGTCACGGCTTTGATTTTGAGCCCATTGCTCTGCAGCAGGCGCAGCGTGTCTTCGGCGATCTGCTTTTGCGTGGATTTGGCTGATAAATAAAAAATTTTGCCGTTATTCAATTGAGGCAGAATTTTTAAGCTCGGGTAAATGCCGTTGATCGTTTTGCCCGTGCCGGTGGGGGCATTGATGAAAATATTTTTATTCTCCGCGATGGTTTTGTAGATCCTTGCGGTGATCTCTTTTTGATATTTGCGGTATTTAAACGGAAAATCAAGAGCGGCTACCGATCGATCCCGCTCGGCCGCCAATTTTTGTTTCATGCTTAAATACACATAATACGATCCGCAGAGGTCGGCGAAAAAATCGGTCAGCTCGGCAAGCGTATGTTCAAAGTCGAAGGACTTTGTTTTTTTATCCGCGACATGGTAATACGTAACGCGGGTGCCTATCAGCTCCAGATTATGTTGATTCATATAAATATAGGCATACATTTTTGCCTGCGCAAAATGGCTGTCATACGGAGAATCCAGCGCCGTATAGGTGGATTTGATTTCTTCGATGACCGGATCATCTTCATAAGAAAGCACGCCGTCGATGCGGCCCTGGATGATCAGCGTGATATCCTCTAAAGGCAGTTCGAATTTTACGCTCACTTCCGAAAGATCTTTGTCCGTATACCGCTTTTGCAGCAGCTGATGGATCAAGGTGCCTTCAAGCATGCGGCTTTTTTTTACGTAACGGTTGTCGATATCGCCTTTCATCATTACAAAATCGACGATATCATGTACCGAAACCGAATAAACATGATTCATGGCTTATACCAAATACCAATTCTGATTGTTCTTCTTGTTTTTCAGCAGCTTATGTGCGGCCGGATAATCCGGCATCATTTTATAAAGCAAATCATAAAATCCTTGCTGATGATTCATGTGGACTGTATGCGCAAGTTCATGGAAGATGACGCTGTCGATTGCCTGCGTGCCGTATGCTCCCAAACGAATACAAAGAGAGATCGTTTTTGTTTTTGCACTGTAAGATCCCCATCGGGTGGAGGTGTCCTTGACCGACAGTTTTGCGGGAGCAGATATACCGAGATGCGCATTTTCGGTCATCAGCTGCTGTAGCCTTTGAGACGCATAAACAGCAAAGGCGCGCTTATACCAATTAAGCAATAGCCGACGTTTCATTTCTTCGTTGTTGATATCCGTCAGAGTCATATACAGCGTGCCGTCAGATTCTCTGAGCGTATTTTTGTCTGATAAGCGCAAGGTTATTCGATAGCTGCGATCTGCTAAAACAAGCTGCGAACCTTCTTCCACGCTCAAATTTTCCGCTTGATTGTTTTGTGCAAGTTTTTGTCTCTGCCGCTCAATCCAATCGGCTTTCAGCCGAATAAATTCGTCGATCTCTTTCATGGAAAAGCGTTTGCCGCAGGTCACCATAATTTCGGATGGCGACACCACTCGTATATATAAGTGTTTGATTTTTTTTCTGCTGACCGTTATTTTCAAATTGTCCATTATTCAAAGTCTTCTTTAGCCGCGAGGATATAGGAAGGGATGTTTATTTTAACCGGACAATAAGGCAGGCATCTGCCGCAATTGACGCAGCCGGTTATTTTGCGGTACTCCCTGTCGAATTTTTCCCTAACCGTATCGACATCTTTAGTTCTGGCAAGTTCGTTGAACAATTCCATGATATCCGCTATCGGTGAATTTTCGGGACAGATTTTTTCGCAATATCTGCACTTGGTGCAATCTTTGTGGGTTCCGCTGATCATAATGCAAACCTCTTTTCTTTAATTTTAACCGTATGGCATAAAAATAGCAAGGTTGCAATTCAATTTGTTGTACAAATAAGTAGAAAAAAGACGAATGAACGCAAAACTTGTTATATTTTGTAAAAAAATGTTTATTTTCAAATTATGTTGACAATACGTACCCCTAGGTTTATAATCATTTTGTAATTAATGTTAAATAAATTAAATTTAATACAATAATAATACATATTTATACTTCTATCGACTCTCAATTTATTGAACCCTCTTTATTAATGCCGGTCAAGCGGTGAACGTTCACCTCTGGATAAATTTTTTTAGGAGGAAATTTATGAAAAAACCCTTAAGCAAAGCCATTAAATCTTTATATGGCATCGGCGACTTTGGCTTTTCAATGATGACAAGCGTCGAATTGTATCTATTCGTTTTTTTCATGACAAATGTGGCTAAATGGTCGCTTACCACCGTCGCACTTGTCGGATCGGTAACCAGTATCGTTGACGCGGTATTGTCTCCGTTCTATGGCGGAATCATCAGCGGAACCAGAGCTATGAAATGGGGCCGCAACCGTTCTTGGATGCTGATCTGCCCGCCCCTCGTCGTTATTTTGTACATGTTCCAATATACCAATATCGGAACAGAAGCAACGGCAGCTGTCATTGTGACTGCAGGCTTTATTTTAAGTCATATCGCATGGAACATTCCCTGGGTTGCAAACGTTGCTTTGATTCCTGCGTTGGCTAATAACCCTGAAGAAAGAGCTCTCCTCGCGGCTAGGCGCGGAACCTGGTCTTCTTTATCCGGTATTTTCTTCTCTTATATCGCTACTCCTC
>DAITPG010000265.1:0-3700 GCA_036833715.1 Eubacteriaceae bacterium
AACCAGCAATAGCATATAATTTCAAATACATTATAATATTACGGACAAAATTAATTATTTTAATAATATTCAAATAAATAATAATAGGTATTATTATTGCTAATACGAAAACCCAGATTGCAATTAATATGTAATTTCTAATCCCGCAAAAAGGAAATTTGTAAAATTTTTCCCTCATAATATATCTCCTCGGCACAATATTTTACTTAACTTCTTGTAAAAAATTATAGAATTAGTTTACCTACTCGAGCAAAACTCAAATAGGCAAACCAAGTATGAAAGACTCACATTAATTGTTAAGCTGCCGATTAAGCTTATAACCAGTCATATTTTGTAATATAAGAACTTTGGAATTCTTTTGATGATAAAGCCTAAAAATCCCCACCTTTTTGTTACATAAATTTGATCTTTTCTTTTTTTAAGTGCCGTATAAATTTGATCAGCCGCTTTTTCTAAAGGCATAACCCAAAACAGCCCGTCGCCCTTAGCCATTTCTGTATCGACAAGCCCCGGCCTGATATCGGTGATTGTAATATTCAAGTTTTGTTTTTTCATCTTGCATCGAATGCCCTCCAGATAATTTGATAGATATGCTTTCGATGCATTGTATGCGGGACATACGGCACTGCCGCGCAAGGATGCTACAGAAGATATCGCAGCCAGATGCCCGGATTTTTTGTTTAAAAAATATTCTATGGAAGTATCGATGATTGCTGTTACACCCAAAACGTTGGTATTAATTGTTTCTTGCTCTAGCTTCCACTCAAGGTTGTTGTTGATATATCCGGTGCCTGCGCTGATGATAATTAAGTCAACACCGCCCATTTCATCAATCAAACTATTCAGGCAAGCGATTGCTTCATTGGTATTAGTGATATCCATATACTTTGTATAGACTTGAGCAGGCAATTGCTTTTTAAGATCATCAAGCAATTCTATACGCCTGGCTGTAAGACCCAGAATATATCCATCCCTGGACATAACTTGAGCAAGCTGCTTACCGATACCGCTGCTCGAACCTATGATAATTGCTTTTTCCAACGATGTTTCTCCTCGTACAGCATCATATGATACTTGAGTCCTTATGATTGAGCCATTCAATAAAAAATAACGGTTATCTTGATTATATCACAGATCGATATCAGCCTTTCATTTTGAGTAGTTTTCACCTTGAAAAAGCACCGGAGGACTGACGGGAATAAAATTCCCGATGATTTAAGAAGCGCAGATCAAATAAACGGCAGCACCACCTGCGCGTCCGTGAACAAAACGCTCTTGAGCCGAGTTCTTCCGCTGCGGCAACGTTGATTTCCACGTCGTCAAAAAACAGGCATTCCTTTGGATTCAAGGAATAGCGATTCAAAAGGGCATGGTATATTTCGGCGGAGGGCTTTTAGGCATCTTTTGGGATTATAAAAATAATACTATGTTTTTTATGTTTAAACATTTACGTTACCGATGTTTCTTCAATATCCGTTTATAGATCATTTTATGATTCTGCGCAGACGAGACGACTTCTAACGTTCCTATACGAATCATCTCTTCGATACGCAGAGCCAGCCAGTTGTCACCGATTCCCAGTTGATATTTCCCGAGGATTCTGCCAATCAAATTCGCTTCGCGGAATTCATTGTTTTCTAAAGCAATTTCACGTAGGATAAAATCATCATAATAATTTTCGGGAACGCTTTGCAATTTTCCGTTTATAACGGCGCGCAACGGCGCATTTTCCTTTTGCAGCTCCGACCAGCGCAGAGCAATGGCATGGAGCAAAGCCGGCTGTACGATCTTTTGTAAGTCAAGATAGCTGTGCCATTTCCCCGGTTCAACTTCACCCCAGCCGCTATGACATATAACTGTTTCTTCTTCCGTTTCCCATTCCGGAAGTTTTACAAGAAATACCCTGATGGATGTCTGGTTCCAATTCTTTAACGTGTTTATAATCCAATATAGGCCGCATATTTCGTCCGGCTGATTACTGTACCACATACGCAATGTCTCACCGTTCTCTGCCCGATTACGGACAGCCGCCAGACTTTTTATAACAGATTGATAAAGCTCTTCCGCAACAGAGTTTCCAACATCCTCAGGACAGATGCTGTATAGACGTTTCAATACGGTAAAGCGTTCTTTGCCCACAATGCTTTCTGAGATGCTACCGATACTCCATGCCAGATTGAGGTTAAATACATCCATGGAATCACCGCCCAAGGGAACCGCTGTTTCACAGGCACGGCTTTCCTTTTTTTCAAGTACGCGTTGTGCGTTTTCAATATCGGGCTTTGTCACTTTGCTGCCGTTTGAATGACTTATGATATCGCTTTCCCCACCGCAGTATTTTCCTTTACCATAATCCTGTGCTAGCTTCAAGCTTCCAGCCGCACTGTCATTAAACACGATTTCAATCACGATGTTATCCTCCTCCGCTGTAGGAAGTAAACCTAATATAAATAACTGTTTATCTTGATTATATCACAAATTTTGAAGAAGCGCAGATCAGATAAACGGCAGCACCACCTGCGCGTCCGTGAACAAAACGCTCTTGATCCCGAGCTCTTCCGCTGCGGCAACGTTGATTTCCATGTCGTCAAAAAACAGGCAGTCCTTTGGATTTAAGGAATAGCGATCCAAAAGGGCATGGTATATTTCGGCGGAGGGTTTTAAGGCATGAATCTCCCACGAGAACAAGCCGCCTTCAAACAGCTCAAAAAATGAATATCGGTCACGGATATAAAAGCTCAGCTCCCTGGGGTAGTTGGAGAGATAATACAGCTTGTGTCCGGCAGCCTTGATCTTCGGCAGAAGCTCGGCGGTCCGTGTGATCTGCGTGAGCATTTCGGGAATTTGATCCATGGTTTTTTCGATGGTTTTGCGGTAGTTTGGCTCCCGCAAACAGAAATCGGCGCGCGCCTCCTGCGGCGACAGCAGCCCCAGATCCATTTGGATCCATTCCCTGCTTTTGAATATGATTTCAAAGATTTTCGCTTCGTCCGCCGGGTTGTCCAGCAGCGAATGCAAAAACTCCTTGGGTTTAAAATCTACCAAAACGTTTCCGATGTCAAAAATAAAATTCATAAAACCTCTATTCTTAATACGTGTTATACGCGAGCATGCTTACCTTGCATATTTGACCGCGTCATCGATGATGTGCTTTGACAAAACTAATTCCTCGTCGGTTCCGTCAATTTCAAGTATGATTCTGCCGTCATAGCCATTCAGATATTCTCGGAATACCTTTCGATAATCGATGTCTCCTCTGTTTAGCGGCAAATGCTCATGCGCCGTGTCAAAGTGTTTTCCCGCAACATGCAAACATTTCGGAAATTTAAATGAAATGATTTCTTCAAGATGACCATAATGATCGATGTGCGCCACGTCCAACAACTGCTCCGCATAGTTGTCTGCTTCAAAAATAATTTTCAAATCCTCTTTTTTATAATGAAATACATCCACAATACTGTTATTCTCCAGATACCAGGTAATCCCTCTTTCTTTGGCCTTTGCAGAGAATAAAACCGCTTGCTCCGCCAGTCGGTGGACGGTGGAAGAATTCACTGCCGATTTTTCGCTGGCAGGATGAACGATCACCTCATGAAGACCTAAAAAAGCAGTCAGATCAAGAAGCCTGTCCCCATATCGCATAAAATCGTCGAGCTCAAAGACGGCATGAAAAATGACGGGAAATCCGATATTCTTAATT
>DAITPG010000266.1:0-3696 GCA_036833715.1 Eubacteriaceae bacterium
GTAAACTCCAAATTGTGTCCATTATAGCATTTTAAATTTGGTTTTGAAAAGCTGTTTGGCCTAGTAATTCAAAAAAAAATATTTTTTGATCGTTAAATTAAATATATAAAAAAACGTAAAAATTTATTGACAAACTCTCGTAAAAATTCTATAATCGCATTAAAATTACAAAATTTATACATATAATGTAAATGTACAGTTTAAATATTACTTAATTTGCATTATAACTATAAAAATATCAATATATTATAAATATAAAACGAACATATGTTTTTAAAATATTTTAATTATTAGACATATTGCAATTTTTAAGCTTATTTTGTACGATGGAAATAAGGATAAGTAAGGAGAAAAAGATGACTACTCAAACAGGTTACAAACCCAAAGTCAATCAGCTGATCGTGACGATCTTCGGGTTATCCGAGATCACGGCATTATTTGTAGCAAGTCTCAGCACCACCCAATTCTCATTTTTTATCACCGACATCCTGCTTGTGGCACCGGCGGTCATGGGGACCGTACTCATCTTTACGCGCATATTCGATATCGCGACCATCTTGATATCGGGCGTCGTCGAAGAAAAAATGAATCCCAAATGGGGCAAATACCGATCCTGGCTTCTCTTGATGACGCCGCTTGCGGCCATCGTCGGCATGATCCAGTATTCGAGCATCGGCGGCACGGCCAACACGAAACTCATCATTTCGGCCGTATGCTACGTATTGTTCTTCGGACTGTTCAACTTCGGAAGAACGGCGCAGCTGGCGCTGCTCAACTCCATCGGCACCACGCCGCAGGAAAGAGCGATGCTTTCGGCACGCAAAGCGCAGTTTGCGGCACTCTCGGGCGTTATCTTAAACGCCACGTTCATCCCCATGGCGATGTTCTTCTCGGGCGCCACTACCAAAACCGATATCAAGGGCTCCGGCTTCTTTATCGCCGTGATCATCCTTCAGGTGATCTATCTGGCAGGGCAGATGGGGCTGTTCAAAAGCTCCAAACCCTATGATCTTCCCGCAGCCAGCGACGAAGAACGCTCAGTCGTAAAAAAACAGAAGCTTTCGGGCAAGGAAATGGTCGAGCAGATCGTGAAGAATCCCCCGCTCATGCTGCTGCTCGTTGCGGAAACCTGCAAAACGGTATGCAGTACGCTGGTGCTCGCAACGGTCATCTATTATTTTAAAGTGGTCGCGCAGGATCTCACGCTTCAGCCGAAATTTGCCACAGCCGTCAGCGTAGCCGGATTTTTGGGTTCTTTGATCGCCGGGCAGCTCTTTGTCAAAAAGCTCGGTAAAAAATCGACTTATGTGCTCGGTTTTGCAATGACGACTGCGGCTCTGATCGTCGCCAGGCTTTTCGCCGGCAGCAATACGTTTGCCTTTGTCGCGATCATGTGCGGCGGCTGGCTGTTTTTCACATCCATCGCCACCACAGGACCCGCAATGTTCGGCGACTGCGTCGAATACGGCAAATACAAGATCGGAAAAGAAGGCCGCGCCTTTATCATGAGCCTGTATACGCTTCCGATCAAAGTCGGCGTGCTCATTGCCGGCGGCATCTCGGGCTATCTGCTTGCCGCAGTTGGCTATACTGCGCAATCCACCGTTACGCCGATGCTTCAGAGCGGCCTGTTCAACATGGTCACTCTGGCTCCGGCCATCATTATGGGCATCGGTCTTATCTGCTCGCTGATTTATCCGCTTACGGAAAAACGCACAAGCGAGATCATGGAGCTTAACAAGGCGGCCAAATAATCTCTCCGACAGCTTGAAGAAGGCAAAATCAATCTAACCCAAAACCATCGTACATATAAATAAAATAATGACATTTACCCGTTCGGCACGGTCCCGCCCTCACAAGAAGGATCGTCCGCAGACGGATAAAGGAGGTACCAATGACAGATGTAACGCAATTAAAACAGCAGCGGCAGCAGGAGGTCGCCGATATTTACGCAGGAAAAATTCCCACGCGCATCCCCATCCACTTATCGATCTCTTTTGAAGCAAGCGTCAATTACGCCATCGAAAAGGGGATCACCAAGCCCGGAAAAAATCTGAGGAACATCTACTGGGAGCCCGAAAGCTGGTTTGATATCTTTGATCTGGTCAACTCCGAATTTTATTCGGACATCCCCATCGGCCCGGGCGCCATCCGCCTGCCGATTTTGTATCAAATACTCGAGGCAAAAAGCATCAATATGGGAACGACCGGCGTTATGCAGCATCCCGAAGTGCATTCGCTGGAGCCCGAGGAATACGACGATTTCATCCGGGACCCATTTTTGTATATGTCCGAAACATTGATCACGCGTTTGTATCCTGCGCTGGATACCACGCCGACCCGGCGCGCGATGATCCTTGCGCAGGCGGTAAAGGCAAATGCCGACGCCATGGGGCAGATCGGCGCGATCATGGGCAGGATCGCCGAAAAATACGGTTTTCCGGCTTCGCCGGCGGGGCGCTCGACGGCTCCGTTCGACTATCTGGCAGACTTTTTGCGCTCCTTTACGGGCATATCCGGCGATATCCGCCGTTACCCCGACAAGGTGATCGCAGCGTGTGACGCGCTCGTGCCGCTGATGCTGCGCGAAGGGCTGGGAACCGATCCCTCCAAACTTCCGCCGACGTACCGTATCGGCATACCGCTCCATATGGGAAGCTTCTTGAACGAAAAGCAGTTTGAAAAATTCTGGTGGCCGTCCTTTAAAACCTTGATGGATAAGCTGGTGGAGCCGGGCTGCGGGGTGGATCTGTTTGTGGAAGACAACTGGATGCGGCACATGGATTACCTCAAGAGCTTAAACGGCAGCGTAAAAATGCAGTTTGAGTACGGCGATCCTAAGCTGGTCAAGGAAAAACTCAGCGGCACAAGACATGTGATCACGGGCTTTTTCCCGACTTCCGTGCTTAAATACGGAACCAAGCAGGAAGTCATCGACAAAGCGAAGGAACAGATCGACATTCTTGCGCCGGGCGGAGGCTACATCTTCGGATTCGACAAGGGGCTTTTCACTTTAACCGAGCCCATCGCGACCAACCTAAAGGCTCTGGTCGATTTTGTCCGAGAATACGGCGTATATCAGGAGGCAAGCTATGGAATTTAAATCAAAAAATTATGTCACCTGGGATGAATATCTGCCGAAACATCCCGAGATCGCGGATATCGAAGCGGCAAGCAAAATTCAAAATTACGAGGATTTGGTGTTTTCGCTGGTGATCCGTATTTTCAGATAAAAATTCAGCGCGGTTTATGCCGCGCTTTTTTATTGGGCATCGGCAGATGCAACTGCGGCGATGGATTTAAATTATTTAAAACATATTGACATTTGTCTATATGCGGCATATACTAAGATATAGACAATCATCAATATGTACTTTGAGGTGAACCATGGAATACACGCTCGGGGAACACGCCCTGTTGTTTAAAGCGTTATCGGATGAAACACGGCTGAAGATCCTTACGATGCTCGGCGCGGAGGAAGAAACCTGCGCCTGCAATCTGCTTGAAAATATCAACATTACGCAGCCGACGCTTTCTTACCACATGAAAATACTCACCGAGTGCGAGCTGATCTTTGCGCGCAAGGACGGTTCCTGGATACGCTACAAAACCAATCCGGATAAGATCCGGCAAATACAAAAATTTCTTAATGAGATCGGAATACAGGCATGAATATTTTACATTTTCTCAACGATC
>DAITPG010000267.1:0-3690 GCA_036833715.1 Eubacteriaceae bacterium
CGGGTATGAGCTGGGTACAAACCCTGAAGGGCAGCGGAATCGACGTTGAAAAGGAAGTCGAAAACCAAAAAGCTAAATTTACGGGTCCCGAATTACAGGGCAAAAAGGTCGGGGTCATCGGCCTCGGGGCAATCGGCGCCATCGCGGCAAACGTGCTCGAGGCAATGGGCATGGAAGTTTACGGCTATGATCCGTTTATTTCGATTGAAGCGGCTTGGGGGCTAAACAGCACCGTGAAAAGAACCACAAGCATCGACTGGATTTTCGAAAACTGCGATTATGTCACCGTTCATGTACCTCTTGTTGATTCCACCAAGAAATTTGTCAATGACGAGTTGATCGCAAAATGCAAACCCGGCATCCGCATCATGAACTTTGCCAGAGGCGGCCTCTGCTGCGACGATGCGATTATCAAAGGTATAGAAAACGGAAAAGTTGCCTGCTATGTGACGGATTTCCCCAATGAAAAACTGCTTGGCTATGAAAATATCCTTGCCATTCCGCATTTGGGAGCATCCACACCCGAATCCGAAACCAATTGCGCGATCATGGCGGCCGAACAGGTAGCCGAATATCTGGTCAACGGAAATATCGTTAATTCCGTCAATTATCCCAACTGCTACATGGGTCAGCTTTGCAAAAAAGTTCGTTTGACGCTCAATCATAAAAACGTCCCCAATATGGTGGGGCAGATCACAACCGTACTTGCCGGCGAAAAGATCAATATTTCCGACATGATCAATAAAAGCCGAGGAGAATACGCATATACGATGCTTGATATCGACAGCGAAATCGATGATAAGGTTCTTGAGGAGCTGCGCAAAATAGAGGGTGTATTAAAAGTCAGAAAGCTGTAAAAAAACTATTCATTTTACATATCAAATCAAAGGGCAGAAAAAACTCTGTCCTTTGTTGATTTAGAAGGATCATTATGAAAAAAATCATCGTTGTCGGAGGCGGCGCAGCAGGCATGATGGCTGCGATTGCGGCCGCGCAAAGAGGCGCTCAGGTTTTGCTGATCGAAAGAAATGAAAAACTGGGGAAAAAAATATATATAACGGGCAAAGGCCGGTGCAACATCACCAATGCCGCAGAATTGAGCGAATTCTTTGAGAATATATTTATAGGAAAAGAATTTTCTTACAGCTCGATGTACGGATTCGACCAGAATAATTTGCTTGAACTGCTGAGTCATGGCGGACTGGAGACGAAAACAGAACGCGGCAACCGCGTTTTTCCGCTTTCCGATAAAGCTTCCGATGTAACAAAAGCGCTCTCAAAGCTGCTTGAACGCCAATGTATCGAAGTTAAGCTCAATACCAAGATTGATCAATTGATTGTTGATAAAGGCCGCATAGCCGGCGTAAGGGCGTACAGTGGCGATAATTTCGCGGCCGATTGCATTATTTTATGCTGCGGCGGAAAAAGCTACCCGCTGACGGGTTCGGATGGCAGCGGATATGAGTTGGCAAAACAAGCCGGACATTCGGTCGTTGAGACGATGCCTGCTCTGGTGCCTTTGCTGACGCGAGAAACTTGGGTTCATTCCCTGGCGGGGCTTAGCCTTACCAATGTAAACGCTGCTTTATATGTGCGAGGCAGGCGCATAGCTTCTCAGTTCGGAGAAATGCTGTTTACGCACAAAGGGATTTCGGGGCCTATCATTTTGAGCCTCAGCTGTCTGGTGTCCGATTTTAAGGATACCTATATCAGCATCGACTTAAAACCGGCGCTGGACGAGCAAAAACTGGAACAACGCATTTTGCGTGATTTTGAGCAGCAAAAAAATAAAATGTTTAAAAACAGTTTGGATCTGCTTGCACCTAAAACGCTGGCAGAATGCCTGGTTAAACTTTCCGGCATCGATCCCGAGAAAAAGATCAATCAAATCACTGTCGATCAGCGAAGGCAGATTATACGCCTGTTTAAAGATCTTAGGATCAAAATAACGTCAACGGGTTCCTTTGATGAAGCGATTATCACCAAAGGCGGCATCAATACCAAGGAAATCAATCCGTCCACCATGGAATCTAAACTGATTAAAGGGCTTTATTTCGCCGGCGAATCGATCAATTTGCACGGATTTACGGGAGGATATAACCTTCAGCTGGCTTTTTCGACAGGCCACCTTGCCGGCGAAAGTGCCGCATCAGAAGAGTGATAAGCAAAAACAATCAGCGAATCTGTTTTTTAATCTGCGATAGCGCGAGCTCTGATGCTTGGTTGAATATCTCTGTTTTTTTTGACATATAATGTTTTCAAGGAGAAAATATCATGCAAAAAAAAATAGAGATTTTTTTACTTTCGATCATCTGCATTTGCGTGGTAGGAATTTCCGCCGCTCAGATTTTTTTTAAGACAGGCATCGTTGCGCCCGTCTCCGAAAGTGCATACGATGACGTCACGGATTATAAGGATTCCACCTTATATCGGCAGCGGGGCATCATACAGCTTAAAATATCGCATTACCCTGAAGCGGTCGTTCTGATCAACGGCGAGTCGCCCTATAAATTTAAGCAGGATGGCGAATATCTGATTTACGAAGTGTATGACAAGGATGTGGTTGAATTGGATTTAAGAAATATTATAGATACCGAAGTAGTCGTCTATGTTGCGGCGGTCACATCCAACGTGAAGTTTCCGCTAGAGGATACATCCTTTGTAGTAAAGAACGGAATCAAGAAACTATTCACGGTAAGTTGTGAGAACTTGTCGCAATAGTGTTGAATGAACCGGTAAAATATATTATAATATTTCATTGTAAAACCCATTTTATGAATCAATTCAAAACGGATGGTACAATGGAAAAAATCATACAGATCGCCATCGACGGCCCTGCCGGCGCGGGTAAAAGCACCATAGCAAAAAAAATAGCCGAAAAATTGAACATACTTTATCTGGATACAGGCGCCATGTACCGTGCCGTTACTCTTCATGCGTTAAAAAATGAAATCGAAGGTTCAAACAATGATGCTCTGGCAAAACTTTTTGAACACTTCGATCTAAGATTTATCGAAGATCGTTTGTTTTTAAACGGCGAAGATATTACCGATCAAATAAGAACACCCAAAATAGAAAAAGCTATTTCGGCATTTGCCGCCAACCCTTTAGTAAGAGAGCATCTGGTAAAAATGCAGAGGGAGATCGGCAATAAGCAAAGTATCGTTATGGAAGGCAGAGACATCGGCACGGTCGTATTAAGAGACACGCCTTTAAAATTTTATTTAGATGCAAATGTCGATGTAAGAGCAGACAGACGTTATGCGCAAAATCTTCAAAAAGGGATCGAATCGGATCGGGAAATGATCAAAAATGAAATTATTCGGCGCGATACTGTCGATTCGGGCAGGGAAGCGGATCCGCTTATGATCGCTCCGGGCTGCACGGTAATCGATACGTCCGGCATGAATATGGATGAAGTGATAACCGCCATACTCAATAAAATTCTGATCGAGGAATGATATGCTATATAAGTTCGTCCGCGGTATGATCCATGTGGCTGTGAGTTTATTCTATAGATTCAAAATCATCGGTAAGGAAAACATACCCCTAAAAGGGAGATTGATTCTTTGCGCAAATCACAAACATCTGGTTGATCCGATGTTTGTTTCCATTTGTACCAAACGGATCATTTTTTTTATGGCAAAAAAAGAGCTGTTTACAGGAAGATTAGGTTTTTTTATCAAAAGG
>DAITPG010000268.1:0-3684 GCA_036833715.1 Eubacteriaceae bacterium
ATGCGCTTGGACGCTGTGATCCATACGGTATACAAACTTTCGCGAAGCGAAGCGGCTTCATTCATTAAAGCACAAAAAGTAAAAATCAATCATCAATTAGCCCTTAAACCGGCTGTCAATTTAAAACAGGGAGATGTTATTTCTGTCAGGGGCAAAGGCCGTTTCATTGTGGAATCCCTATCCGGAACCACAAAAAAAGGAAACATAAAGCTTAAAATCAAGAAATTTTCGTAAAGAATGGAGTTTCGATGAGAGAGACCCGAGAATATATTGTTACAGAGGAATTTGACGGCCTGCGCTTAGATAAATTCTTATCCGAAGTTGTTTCGGAATTTTCCAGGGAAAAATTAAAAGAGGTATTTGACGAAGGCTTTGTACTCATTAACGGCAAAGTGTCAAAGCCTTCGATTAAAATTGCCGTCAATGATCATATCCGCGTAACGCTTCCAGAAATGGCGGAGCTTGCCGTAATCGCACAGGATATTCCTTTGAATATTATTTATGAAGATGATGATATCGTGATCGTTGATAAACCGCAGGGAATGGTGGTTCATCCAGCACCCGGCAATTATACCGATACCATGGTGAACGCGCTTTTATATCATATAAAGAACCTTTCCGCAATCAACGGGATCATCCGGCCGGGCATCGTACACCGCATCGATAAGGATACATCGGGTCTTTTGGCCGTCGCAAAAAACGATGCAGCCCACAACGGATTGGCAAAGCAATTCAATGACCATACGATCACAAGGGCTTACACTGCGGTCGTTCACGGAAACGTTGAAGGGGAAAAGGGCATCATTGACGCACCCCTGGGCAGGGATATATCCGACCGAAAATCCTTTGCCGTTACGGAGCGCAACAGCAAGAATGCCATTACTCATTATTCGGTCGTGAAGCGATATGAAGAGTATACCCATTTGAACCTGAAACTCGAAACCGGCCGTACGCATCAGATAAGGGTTCATATGAAATTTATCCGCCATCCGGTCATCGGAGACAAGCAGTATGGATTGCACACATCCTTGGATGCGCAATTCAACGGGCAGCTGCTTCATGCGTATCTGCTGGGATTTTATCATCCGTTAACAAAAGAGTATCTCGAATTTAAAAGTGAAATGCCTTCTTATTTTTATAAGCTGATCAACGCATAAAGCACAATAAATTTACTTAAATTCTATTAATTAAGCCTTAAATATATTATAATAAGATTAAAACATCAAAGGAAACGCTAATGGACAAGATCCTTATCAAGGGCGGAAAACGCCTTGCGGGCGAAGTCACCATCACAGGTGCAAAAAATGCGGCTTTGGGCATTATGCCGGCCACACTGCTTTGTTCCGGAACGTGCGTTATTGAAAATTTGCCGGATATCCAGGACATAAAAAATTATGTGATCATGCTCAAAAAACTGGGCGCTTCCGTTGAAAAGAAAAGTAACGGCGATACGATCATCGATACTTCAACGGTCACGGCTGACAATATCAGCGAAATCGAAGAAGAGAGCACAAAAATGAGAGCATCCTACTATATGCTGGGCGCTCTATTATCAAAATTCAAGGATGTCAGGCTGCCTCTTCCCGGCGGTTGCGATATCGGCGCAAGACCGATCGATCAGCATATTAAGGGATTTGAGGCGCTGGGGGCAACCGTGGATTTAAAAAGCGGATTTATCCATGTGTATTCCAAACGACTCAAAGGTGCCAATATCTATCTGGATGTCGTTAGCGTAGGCGCAACCATCAATATCATGCTGGCTGCGGTTATGGCGGAAGGCGTTACAACCATTGAAAATGCCGCAAAAGAACCTCATGTTGTAGATATAGCCAATTTTTTAAATTTGATGGGTGCCAATATCAAAGGCACGGGCACGGATGTCATTAAAATCACAGGCATAAAAAGGCTGAAAGGCTGCACCTATTCCGTCGTACCCGATCAAATCACCGCAGGCACATATATGATTGCGGCTGCCGCAACACAGGGTGATATTCTGGTAAAAAATGTGATTCCAAAACATCTTGAACCGATATCGGCCAAGCTGATTGAAATGGGCAACGAAGTTATAGAATATGATGACAGCATTCGCGTGGTTGGCAGACGACCACTTCACTCCATCGGGATTAAAACCCTGCCTTATCCGGGTTTCCCGACCGATCTTCAGCAGCCAATGGGCGTTTTGATGTGTATGGCGGACGGGATCAGTACCATAGCGGAAAGTATCTTTGAAAATCGATTTAAATATACCAATGAATTGATCAAAATGGGAGCGGATATCATGACCAGAAATAACGTTGCCATTTTTAAAGGGGTGGATCGTTTGTATGCGGCCCGCATCAATGCCACCGATCTGCGTGCAGGGGCTGCCATGATCATAGCCGGACTTATCGCAGAAGGCGTTACGGAAGTGTGCGAGCTCAAACATGTCGACCGGGGATACGACAATATCGTAGGAAGACTGCAAGCCCTCGGAGCGGACATTGAAAGAGTCGACGAATAGAATGGATGATAATCAATGAAACTCACGAGCTTGTTCAGCGGCTCTTCGGGAAATTGTCTGCTTGTTGAGCATAAAGATACAAAAATATTGATCGATGCCGGTTTATCCGGAAGTAAGATATGCCAAATGCTTCAGTACGCCGAAATCGATGCCTCCCGCATCAATGGGCTTTTAATCACCCATGAGCATGACGACCATATCATGGGAGCGGGCATACTTTCAAGAAAATTTGATTTCCCCGTTTACGCAAATGCCTTGACCATGCGCGCCATGGCATCAAAGCTGGGCAAAATGAAAGATAAAAATAAGATGCTCTTCCAAACCGGAGAGACATTTTCGATCGGTGACATAGAAATATTGCCCTTCCGTTCTTCGCATGATGCAGCCGAACCCGTCGGCTTTAAATTTTCGGAAGGAAACAGCTGCCTAGCGGTTGCTACGGATATCGGGACCATCACCAATGAGACAGCTGAAATTTTAAAGGGCTGCAAGGCTATTTTGCTGGAAGCCAATCACGATGTCGATATGCTGATGAACGGCAGCTATCCGTATTACTTAAAAAAGCGTATCCTCAGCGAGGTCGGCCATTTATCCAATGAGGACTGTGGGAATTTTTGCTGCGAGCTTATCGAAAGCGGCACAGAACAGATCATTCTTGGCCATTTAAGCCAGCATAACAATACGCCTCTGACGGCTTTATCCACCGTTGGGCGCATAACCCTTAACCGCAATTTAAAGCACGGAAAGGACTATGTATTGCACGTGGCCCGGAGAGATACCATCAGCGAAAGCATAGAAACTACATAAAAGCTTCCCTTCATTATAGGGAAGCTTTTTTTCGTCCGTTTTAGTTCTGAGTCAATACAGCAGATAGATCATAGTGATAACAGCGATTAAGGTTTTTAAATTCAAGGCCCCTATAAAAGGAACCAATTTTTCATAAGAAGCCGGTTTAGTCGATATCAAAAGGACAAAATATTGCGCAAAAAGGTCAGCGGGCGGAAGACTTTTGCCCGGTTCGGACGCTTCGAGCATGATGGTCCGGATCGTTGAAATGTTCGATAATTTTGGCGAATTGTCTTTGATTCGCTTGTTCATATCGGCACACATAAGCCCGATGAGCTTATCGAATGTGTATTTTTCAACTTTCCCGATCTGAAGGATCTTTGCCGCGTTTTCGATAA
>DAITPG010000269.1:0-3660 GCA_036833715.1 Eubacteriaceae bacterium
AAGATTCTGCGTGTCGCGCCCCACGATCATCGAGACAGCTTTTCGGGAAGCTTCCAGATCCCCTTTTTGCAGCTCCGCGTACACCTTCATGCTTTCCGTTTTTAAAGATTTTACGGCAATCAGCCGATAAAACATAAAAGCTTGCAGCAAAAAATAAACCCAGACATTCAATCGGTAAGCGGCATACAAAAGAAGCGCAGGGACGCCAAACGACAATAGCGATACCAAAAGAACGAGAACAGCGCCCGCTGCGTATTCGCCCTGCGTTGTTTTGGGAAAAACCTTGCGTAGGTAAGCCTCACCTTTTTTTATAAAAATTCCGATGATCTGCACCGGATGGATGATATTTCTCGGATCTCCGAATATCAAATCCGCAGCAAAACCCGTTATAAGCGCAATGGCCGTGATCATACTTTCTCCGTTTTCTTTTGATTTTCTTGATAATGCAGGCATTTGTCCAAATAATTCATCGCAAATCGGATATTGGAATAAAAATGCATGTGCGGATAGCCCGCTACCACATTCTCCTTCGCGACGATGCAATCCCACTGCCGATCCTTCACCGGTTTTTTCGCAAGAAATGCATCGCCAGCGTGAGTGCTGTCCCAGTAATGGAACTCATGGGCTCCGATGCTTTCGCCCTTTTTTGCGAGCATGTTATCCCTTAGCGCCGTCAGCGTTACATAGCCGAAGCGTACCAGACAGCCTGTGCGGAAGCTTTCGCCTTCAATAACGCCCGCCATCGTATACGGTTTTCCATGCTCGTCTTGCATCGTGTCATGCAAATACATAAAGCCGCCGCATTCGGCGTAACAGGGCAAACCGCTCTTTATTTTTTGTTTTAGGTCCTTCAAAAATTCCGTGTTTTCGGATAACACCTCGGCATGAATCTCCGGATACCCTCCTCCGAGTATAATGCCGTCAATGCCTTTTGGCAATGCCTTATCTTTCATCGGAGAAAAATATTCCAGTTTTGCGCCCATGTCGCATAAAAGCTGCAAGGCATCCTGATAATAAAAACAAAACGCTTTATCATAGGCAATACCGATGCTTACCTGCTTACTCAACCGAGGCGGTGTTAACGGTTCATACTCGATCTCCTGGGCCGATGAAGCCAGCTCAAAAAGCGCATCCATATCCACACAGGCTTCTATGCGTAAGGCGATCCGTCCCAGCTTTTCTTTTAAGTCCTTAACTTCGCTTGCAGTGACAAGACCCAAATGACGGCTGCCGAGCGCGCAGTCCGGCAAAGTAGGCAGATAGCCAAGTACACGGATGCCGAGCTCTGCTTCAATCAAATCCCTGATTTCCGGATAGATCGATTCGTGCAGCTGATTAAGGATAATACCCTTGATGTTGCTGTCTTCGCGATAAGCCATAAAACCCTTGATGAGAGCCGCGATGGATGAAGACATCCCCTTGCAGCTAACAATCAGCACCACGGGCGTTTTGGTTGTTTTGGCCAGATGATAGGCGCTCGCTCGGCTTTCCTGAGCGCCGCCGACACCGTCATAATATCCCATGACTCCTTCCATCACCGCGATATCGCTGCCTTCGCAGTTTTTAGCGAACAGATGGTTTACGGTCTGTTCGTTGAGCATAAATAAATCGAGATTGCGTGACTTTGCGCCGATGACTTCCGAATGAAACATTGGGTCGATGTAATCGGGCCCGCATTTAAAGGCGGTGACTTTTTTTCCTCTGTTCATCAGCGCCTGAAGAATTCCGCAGGTCACCGTCGTTTTTCCGCTGCCGCTGGCTGCCGCAGCCAGCATGATCCTTGGCGTGTTATTCTTCATCGGAGCCTCCGCAAGATAAAATGTAAATGGGATTTTGCGCCTGCATCATATGATAACTGCCCAACTCCTTGGCTTTGGAAACATGCATCTGTATGATTTCGATATTTTTAAGTCGATAGTGATCAAACACGCGGATCGTCTCGGAAAGCGTTTCCAAAGCGATTGCGTTAACCACGATGCGGATTTGCGGATTTGCGCCGAGAAGCGTACCGATGATTTCATCCATATTGCCCGATGAACCGCCGATAAAGGCTTTATCGGGTTTCGGCAGACCCAACAGAGCATCAGGAGCACTGCCGGTTACGATCCTTACATTTTTTGTGCCGAATTTTTCGCAATTAATTTTAATAAGATTGGCTGCCTTTTCGTTTTTTTCGATAGCATAAACGGTGCCGTCCGAAACGATAAAAGCTGATTCAATGGAAACCGAACCCGTGCCCGCTCCGATATCATAAAGGATATCGCTTTTTTTTAATTGAAGCTTGGATATGCTTACGCTGCGTATCTCGGATTTGGTCATCGGAATATCGGAGCGGATAAAGCTATCGTCGCTAAGCCCATGCACATCAACCGTTCTTTTTAGCGGCATCGGATTTAAAATGAGCATTACGCTCAGACTGTCAAATTCAGCTTGAATAAAATCCGAAGCAGCGCCGCTGACGATTCTTTCTTTTTCATAAGAGAGATTTTCTCCTACGTAAATTTGGACATGATTGAGGTCGTTTTCGCACAGCAACCGGCAGACAGCGCTTATCGACCTGTCGCCGCCCGTCAAAACAAAGGTTTTGGAATAATTGTGAACAGCCGCGCAAATATTACTTTCCCGCCCGTGCAGGCTGACGATTTTTGCATCATCCCAGGATGTTTTCAAAAGCGAGCAAAAATAGACAAGCGAACTGATGCCGCAGATCAACTCCACGTCATAGCTGCTCAGATAAGACAGTAACGGTTTCGCGCCGCTGTAAAACCCCACATCTCCGGACATCAGCACTGCAACCGTTTCGTGCTCGCTAGCGCGGATAATTTCCGCGATTTTTCTGGATTCCACGGCTGCGATTTTTTCAGCGCGGGATTCAGGGAAGGCGTTTAAAAGACGCTCTGCGCCGATCAGAACACCGGCGTTCATAATCGCTTCCAATGCTCCGATTGTCAATGTTTTTCTGTTTCCCATGCCGATGCCGACAATGCTGATCTTCATTTATTTGCTCACTTTATTTTTATAGTATCTCTTGTACGCGGTCGCAGATGATGTCGGCCAGACGTTTATCGGCGCCCAGCGTTGAACCCATGGTGATTTTGATGCCCGGATGATGTTGTTTAAATTCCTCAATTTCTGCGGGAATATCTTCTTTGATGTGAACACCTTCAAAGAGAAAGTAAGGGATGATCTTGATATCGTCTGCGCCTTTGTCGATGAGGCTGAGCAGTCCCTTTTCAAGGTTTTTATCTCTGAACTGAAGGTATGCTTCATCGATCATTTCGATGTTTAAACCTTCCTTCACATATTCGGTGATCTTGCTCATCGTTATTTCAGTATCTCCTTCACGGCTTCCGTGAGCGAGCAATAAAATTCCTACCATTTCAAATCTCCTATTTGTTGATTTTATTGAAAAAATTACGTGCGGTCTCCAAAGTCCGGCTGATATGTTCCTCGGTATGCGCCGCGCTGACAAATTCCGCTTCAAATTGTGAAGGCGCAAGGTAGATTCCGTTGCCCAGCATATGTTTGAAGAATTCCGAAAACAGTGCTGTATCGGCCTTTTTTGCCGTTTCATAATCCGTTACGGGTTCTTTGCAGAAAAAGAGGCTGCTTAAGGAACCGACGGAATTGACCGAAAAACCCATCTTGGCTTCCTTAAGG
>DAITPG010000270.1:0-3644 GCA_036833715.1 Eubacteriaceae bacterium
AGCGCGCCCGTCGAAGACAGCGTCAACGGAAAAATAAGGTTTTCTTTCCCGGGAATTTACATGTCCAAGGAGATAGAAAATATTCAACTTGAATTTAAAGACGGCAAGGTCGTCGGATACAGCGCGGATAAAGGCGAAGACCTGCTGACAGAAATCCTGAAGCTCGATGAGGGTTCCTGCCGACTGGGTGAGGTGGCTGTGGGAACAAATTACGGCATAACCCAATTTACAAGAAATATGCTTTTTGACGAAAAAATCGGGGGAACCGTTCATTTGGCTCTGGGCAACGCATACGGGGAATGCGGAGGAAAAAACCAATCGGCGATACACTGGGATATGCTTTGCGATATGAAAAAGCAGGGTGAAATTTACGCGGATGAGGCTCTTATTTACAAAAAAGGAAAATTTGTGATTTAACTTAATTAAAGCCAAATTAAGCTTGGATTAAGTATGCAAATTAGCCCTTGCTTCGCAGCAGGACTTGATTATAATAAATATAGACTGTTGGAAGGAGGGCCATCATGAATAAAAAAAGATTTTTTGTATCTTTTATGATCATTCTGTTTATCTCGTTATTAAGCGCATGTGCGAAATCAGACAATGGTGCTGTTGCGCTTAAAGATAAAGCAGTCCTTTCGGATATAGTAAATAAAATAAATGAAGAAATCGGCATAAGCGTTCCAATCAATGTAAACGACACCACTCTTGCCGAAGTTTTTCACATAAGCAAAAGCGATATTTTAGATTATTCGGGAACTTTTTCGATATCGTCCAAAAGCGCCGATACGTTTATTATTCTCAAAGTCCATCCGGATGCAAAAGAAACAGTAAAGGAAAATCTTGAGGAGAGAAGAAACGATCTTGTCGAAAAATTTAAAGATACCCTGCCTGCAGAATACGAAAAAGCAAAAGCAGCAAAAATTTTGGAAAAAGGAGACTATCTGATATTTATTTGCCTGGGAAACAGCGAGGACAAGGACTATGTAAAAGCAAATAAAAGCGCGCAAAAAATCGTTGAATCCTACTTCGAATAAAATCTCGCCGACGCAATTTATTACGATCCTTTGTGTGTTAAACACAAAGGATCGTAATAACAACGAACATTTGCAAAAGGGAACAAAGATATCTAGATCTTTCAAACTGCACAATACCTGCGGCGGCGATCTATCGGCGCCTTTTTAATGAATTACCCTAAAATTACCGTCGCAAGCTTCATAAAAGATCATATGGACAATACGGTTTAAGGACGCTATAATTGATACAGAACAACGCATCACATGAGGTATCGGATGAGAAAATTTACGGCGTTTCTTTTATTTATTATTTTTCTGTTTGTCAGCATGGCTCTTCTCGGCTTATTTCTTAAAGATAAGTTATTCAAAAATTCAGTAGATATTTTGAATGCCACAATCGATTTATATCAGTACAAATACGGAAAAGATGAAAAAGATAATCATCCGTATCAAACCATTTATTTGGATAATGAGAATGAAATCCTGGAGATCACAACCATCCTGGACAGTCTTTCTATGGTAACGCATGATAAGGATAAAACCTTAAAAGAAAATAATTGCGTAATCACCGTCAACTATAAAAAATCGACTTTTGATAATCTTTATACCGATACATATGAAGTCTGGTATGAGAATTCGAATCAAACCAAGTTTGTGTTTAAAAAGGGATTTTTTTATTATGAATTGCCCGATAAACAAAACAACGCACTTTATCAAATAATAATAAGAAATTAATATCAAAAATCGGCTTGCCTGCAGCAGCGCCGATTTTTTTAAATAATCTCTTTTTGTATATCGATAACTTCCGCATCCGTAATCGATTCGATATAACTAATGATGTTATCCAGTATGCCCTGCGCGGTGTTTCCGTCCGGCGCAACGCAGGCCAAACCGATAAGCGCAATCTGATGAATGTCCTGTTCGCCGGTTTCGGCAACGGATACATTGAATTTGTTCTGCACTTTTGCAAGGATGCTTTTAACGACCATCCTCTTTTCCTTAAGTGAATGAGACCAGGGTATGTGCATTTTGATTTCCGCAGAGCCGATGATCATAAAAAACCTCATTATTGATGACTAGTCAGCATAGTATCTGCAAAAAAAAGCGTTATCATTCAACATTGACAAGCTTATTAAGGTCAAGTCCGCTTTTTTTTATGATCTCAAAAGCGGTTTCACATCTGCCTACGTTCTCGGTTTTATGGGCATCGCTGCCGACCGCAAAACGCACATCAAGATGCTTGACCGATTCCACTTCCTGCGCGTTTAATTTTCCGCGGGAATTGTTTATTTCAAGGATAGTTCCTGTCCGTGCGCATTTTTCGGCTACCGTAACTAGATCAAAGCGGTAGTTGCTCATCGGGTGGGTGATCATATTGATTTTATACCTGTCCAATACGCCGAGGATGGCTTGGGTGCAATAGCGGACCGAAGCTTTTTCAAAACACTTTAATTTGCATTTATAGGCTAAAACATAAAGCAAATGAATCTTAAAATAGCTGGATAGATTCTTCATGCCACACATCACATGAAAGCCGACATTGACCACTTCGAAAAGATCCATATCCTGCGGTTTGATATCGATATCGCCTTGCACCGAATAGACATTCGCTTCCGCGCCGAAAAGAATTTTCATATCGGGATATTGTTCTTTGACTGCGTCTATACGCGCTTTCAGCTGCCGATACTTTTCCCTGTTCAATTTTCTTGCGTAATAATGGGCATAGCTGTGCTCTGTGATATGTATTTCTTTTAATCCCTTATTGTGGGCAGCTTTGATCATATCCTCGACGGTATTGAGTCCGTGGGAATAATCGGTATGCAGATGAATATCGGCTGTCAATTTCACGCCAAGCCCTCCCTGCCGCTTTGCGATAGGAGTAAGATTTCTTCATATAACACTTCCACGATTTGTTCGGAAGGCACGGTCTGCACAATCTCGCCTTTTTTAAACAATATACCTTTTCCGTCGCCGCAGGCCACGCCCAAATCAGCTTCCTTCGCTTCTCCGGGGCCATTTACGCCGCAGCCCATCACCGCCACAACAACAGGCGTTTTAACGTTTTGCGTGCGCTCCTTGATTTCACTGACGATGGATAACAAATCGGTCTTGCAGCGGCCGCAGGTGGGGCACGATACCACGCGAACGCCCTCGCTGCGCAGGTTGCATGCCGAAAGTATTTCCTTGGCTGCAACGATCTCCTGAAGAGGGTCGCCCGTTAAGGATACGCGGATGGTGTCTCCGATATCTTCCAGTAAAAGCGCGCCGATCCCTACGCTTGATCGGATGATGCCGCTTAACTGTGC
Organism: Eubacteriaceae bacterium; assembly: GCA_036833715.1. Taxonomy (GTDB): domain Bacteria; phylum Bacillota; class Clostridia; order Eubacteriales; family Anaerofustaceae; genus JBGMEA01. The sequence goes on from DAITPG010000270.1 coordinate 3,320, forward strand.
TCCGGCCTCCGTGACGCCGAGATGAAGCGGATAATCATAAAGGGATGAAAAATATTTGTTGGCTTGATAGGTGGTAACCACATCACTGGATTTGATGGATATTACAATATTGTCATAATTAAATACGTTAAAGTAGTCGATGCTTCGTTTTGCGCTTTCGGTAAGCGCTTCGGAGGTAGGATGACCGTATTTTTGGAGCAGTTCTTTTTCAAGAGAGCCGGAATTGACTCCGATCCGCACGGGGATTTGATATTCCTTCAGGCAAGCCGTGACCTCCCTGACCTTTTCCCGGCCGCCGATATTGCCGGGATTGATGCGCAGCTTG
>DAITPG010000271.1:0-3639 GCA_036833715.1 Eubacteriaceae bacterium
TGCGGCTATCAAAGGCAGCGGCATGACCGGCTTTAAAGTCATCGTAGGCGGAGCGCCCATCACGCAGGGATTCGCGGATGAAATCGGCGCTGACGGCTATGCGATTGATGCAGGCGGAGCGGCCATCTTAGCGAAGAAAATGGTTCAGTAACAAGCCGACTTTAACCGATCAAAAATTCGATACGGTCGGCAAAGCCGACAATTAGGAGGTAATTGAATGTTAACGATCCGAGAAAATTTCCTTGAAACGATCAGAGGCGGAAGCCCCGACAGATTCGTGAAACAATATGAATATATGGCTATGATCCCCGGCGGAAATCCGGTGGCGCTGGCCAGCAAAAGACCTACATATGAAGGCGCTCCCAATGAAGTGAATTCCTGGGGCGTCACCTATTCCTGGCCGAAAGGCATCACCAGAGGCTTCCCTGTTCATGACGCAGAACATGTGGTAATCAAAGACATCACAAAATGGAGAGATTATGTAAAAGCTCCTAAATTGGATTATCCGCAGGAAGAATGGGATAAATTCAAACATTTCGCCGAAGCGATCGACCGCAATGAATACTTTGCAACCTACATGGTGGCGCCGGGTATCTTTGAACAGGCGCATCATCTTCAGGGTATTGACAATGCATTGATCAATTATTATGAAGAACCCGAAGCGATGCACGAACTCATCGATTACCTCACCGAATATGAACTTGAATATGCAAAGAAAATCTGCGACAACTATCATCCGGACGCTATTTTCCATCACGATGACTGGGGTTCCTACCGATCCTCTTTCCTTTCGCCGGACATGTTCGCGGAATTCATCGTTCCCGCTTTCAAAAAGATCTACGGCTTTTACAAAGCAAACGGCGTAGAAATTATCGTTCACCACAGCGATTCCTATGCGGCTAATCTTGTCCCGTACATGATCGAAATGGGCATCGATGTATTCCAAGGCTGCACGACAACCAACAACGTACCCGAGCTGGTTAAAAAATACGGCGGAAAGATTGCCTTTATGGGCGACCTCGATAACGGCGTGATCGATACTCCCGACTGGACACCGGAGCTTGTTGCCCGAGAAGTAAAAAGAGCCTGCGAAACCAACGGCAAACATTACTTTATTCCTTGCCTGTGCATGGGCGGACCGGAAAGCCTGTATGAAGGCGTTTACGAAGCTGTCAGCGCAGAAATCGACAGAGTTAGCAAAATCATGTTCTAATCCCTATTAATAAAGGCCTGCTCATCGGCAGGTCTTTTTTCGTGAATTGATGAAATATTTTTGTACGCAGCTAATTACTGGGATTGCTGTGGCAGATCTTTTTCCTTTGATTTGGAATCGGTGCCGCGTGTTCCATAACGCGGCAAGCTGATGATCACTTCGCTGCCTACATTGAGCTCGCTTTTGATGCTCAGCTCTCCCCCCATGGAAATAATGCTCGCATTCACGATGGATAAACCCAGCCCGCTGCCGCCTGTTTTTTTGGTTCTGGCGGAGTCGACACGATAAAATCTTTCCTTAACCTTTTGCAGCTGCCCTTCTTCGATACCGCAGCCGGTATCCGATATATGGATGCGCACGCGATGCTTATCACAGCTGGATGCAACCGTAATGGTGCCGCCCTCATTGGTATATTTGATGCTGTTATCGATGATAGACCGCACCGCCTGGCTGAGCAGCCCGCTGTCGGCATAGACGACGGGTTTTCCCGCACATAACTTATGCTCGATCTCATGAGACTGCGTGAGCATCTTGGTTTCAAAAATCGATTTTTGCAAAAGCTGATTGACATCGATTTTTTCCATTTCAAAATTATAATTGCCGCTGCCCAAATTTTGCAGCAGAAGCAGCTTTTCCACCAAATCCTTCATATTGGTTGTTTCGGTAAAAATCGCATCCAAAGACTCATCCAGAAGTTTCTCGTCATTTTTTGCCCAGGTCTGTATAATATCGACATAGCCCTGAATAATGGTTATGGGTATGCGCAATTCGTGCGATACATCCGATACAAAGCGCTTTTGTTCTTCAAATGAAATATTGAGCCTCTGCAGCATACGGTTAAGCTCGATGATCAGCATATCCACTTGATCATCATTTTCTTTTTGAATATTGACCGATAAGTTCTCTTCCGAAATACTTTTTACCGCTTCCGCAATTTTTTGCAGCGGCTGCAGCGCTTTTCGGGTTATGCTCCGTCCCAGCGTTGTCATAAAAATAACGACAATAAAGAAGGCCGAACCGATAATGATTGACAGAAAAAGCGTATATATATATTTTTCGCTGTAATCCTGATAAGTTGTCAGATAGATATGGTACGAACCCAAATTGATGTCAACGGAAAGATAATGGTACAGCATATCTTCTCGCTTGATCTTTTTGAGCATCAGTTCATTGGGTTTGCTGGTATTTTGAAATTTTAATTGCGCCGCGTAATCAGCTATAATATCAAAGTTTCGGTCATTGGAAATGCTTTGGCTGTTATCGCTGATCTGAAAGCTCACTTCCCTTTTGCCTTCGCTGACCGGCAGTACATAATTTGCGTAAATATATTGCAGCCGTTCATTGGCGCTGAGAGCTAAAACCGCGTTTTTGTTTTTTGTGATTTCATTGATGATGGCGGAATTATAGCTTTTAAAATTATTTTTGCTGATATTAAGAAGCAAAAAAGCGCATAAAATAACCGCCAAAACCAAAATAAGCAGCGTCAAAGACAAAAACATGCTGCTGAAAGTAATGGTGATCCTATTATAAAGCTTCTCGTTTTTGAATTTAAAATCTTTGATACGCTTCTTATCTTTATTTGATGACATATCCCCTGCCTCTGACCGTTTGGATCAATTTTCGATCATGATCCTTATCGATCTTATCTCGCAAATACTTGATATATACATCCACAATATTGTAATTGCCGTAATAATTGAATCCCCATACCCTGTTTAAGATCTGTTCTCTGCTTTGGACAAGATCATGATTTAAAACCAAATATTCAAGCAGATCAAATTCCGTTTTGGATAATTCGATATGCTTGCCGGCTCTTGAGACTTCATACGTGTTCATATCGATCAAAAGATCTTCAAAGAAAATGGCATTGCTGCTTTTTTCGCTTTGCTGTGTTTTTCTTAAATTGGCTTTAATCCTTGCCAAAAGCTCATCAAAAACAAAGGGCTTCTTAATGTAGTCATCCGCGCCCGAATTAAGTCCCTGCACCACATCTTTTGACTGATCCTTTGCGCTTAATATAATGATTTTCACATTCGGATTGATCGATTTGAATTTTTTGCATAACGTGATTCCGTCAATGCCCGGCAGCATAATATCCAGTAAAATTATAGGGATCTGGCTGTTGTGAGTAAACAGATCCAGAGCCTCTGTTCCGTTTTCACTCGTAAGAGGTTCATAATCATTGTGCTGAAGCTGAAGTTTTAATATGCGCAATATTTTGACATCATCATCCACGATCAGAATCTTATCGGTATTCGCCATTTTTTCGGTTATCCTACTTTCTTAATACGCCTGATTATGCTAATATAATTTATTATATACCATAAATCATCGCAATGCGAGGTGAAAGAATTGAAATTTATCCACGCTTCTGATTTTCATCTTTGTTCGAGTTTTATTAATTCTTCGATCCCTGCGGATATTGC
>DAITPG010000272.1:0-818 GCA_036833715.1 Eubacteriaceae bacterium
GAGAAGGAAGCGATTTTTGAAAAAGATTGTGAAGCCGAGGCTGTCGGCTTTTATCTGAATTCTTCGGGTGAGATCATCAAAAAATCTTCCGGCATCGGATTGAGTCTTGAAGATCTCAAACGCATTCCCGTTAAGATCGCCATCGCGGGCGGGGAAAGCAAACACAAGGCAATCAAAGCGCTCAGCGGTTTTATGCATGACGTCACCTTGGTGACCGATGAAGGCTGCGCGGACGCTTTATTGAAATAAAAAACCAAATATAAAGTGGGAGGCTGTTTTATGACAGTAAAAGTTGCAATTAACGGATTCGGAAGAATCGGAAGACTGGCTTTCAGATTAATGTTCGGTAAGGACGAATTCGACATTGTTGCCATCAATGATTTAACAAACGCAAATACACTTGCTCATCTTTTAAAATACGATACCTGCCAAGGCAAATACAAAACGGATCAGATCGTTGCCAAGGAAAACTCCATCGTTGTGGATGAAGAAGAGATCATGATCTACGCGCAGAAAGACCCCGCGCTTCTGCCATGGAAAGATCTTGATGTGGACGTTGTGCTTGAATGCACAGGCTTTTTCACGGACAAAGAAGGCGCTTCCAAACATATAGCCGCAGGAGCTAAAAAAGTCATTATTTCCGCTCCCGCCAAAGGCGATATGAAAACCATCGTCTACAATGTAAACCACACCATTTTAGACGGAACCGAAACCGTGATATCCGGCGCGTCGTGCACCACCAACTGCCTTGCGCCGGTTGCCAAAGTGCTTGATGACAGCTTCGGCATCAAAATGGGATATATGACCACCGTGCATGC
>DAITPG010000272.1:828-3638 GCA_036833715.1 Eubacteriaceae bacterium
ACGATCAGGTGACTTTAGACGGCCCGGATAAGGATCTGAGACACGCACGAGCGGCGGCTGAAAACATTGTTCCTACATCCACTGGCGCCGCAGCGGCGGTCGGCTTGGTGCTTCCGCATTTGAAAGGCAAGCTCGACGGCTACGCGCTGCGCGTACCCGTAAAAACCGGTTCGCTGGTCGACCTTACCTGCGAGCTCGAGAAAACCGTTACGGCGGAGCAGGTGAACGAGGCTTTAAAGGCTGCTGCCGGTGAAACGCTCGGCGTTACCAATGATCCCATCGTTTCTTCCGATATCATCGGAATGAGCTACGGTTCGTTAGTCGATCTTGACTTAACCGATGTCATGGATGTCGACGGAAAACAGCTGGTCAAAGTGGTTGCATGGTATGACAACGAAATGTCCTACACCAATCAGCTTATCCGTCTGAGCACCTATGTGGCAAAAATGCAATAGCGGTAAGGACGGAGATCGATGAAAACCATACTTGACGCTGATTTTTCAAATAAGACCGTGCTGCTGCGGGCGGACTTCAATGTACCGCTCGACAACAGCGGCAATATTACGGACGACTTAAGGATCACCAGTATCCTGCCAACTTTGCAATATATCATTGATAAGGGAGCAAAGATCATTTTTTGTTCCCATCTGGGCAGACCCGAAGGTCCGGATCCCGCGTTTTCTCTTAAGCCCGTCGCATCGGCGCTCGAAAAATTGACAAACCTAAAAGTCGTATTTGCCGAAGATGATGCGGTCACCGGCCCCGAAACTTTGAAGGCTGCGGAGGCGTTTAAAAAATCCGACAATAGATTGATGCTTCTTCAGAATGTCCGCTTTCGAAAAGAAGAAGAAAAAAATGATCCCATTTTCTCCAGGGAGCTGGCTTCACTCGCCGATATCTTTGTGATGGACGCTTTCGGCTCCGCTCACCGCGCGCATTGCTCCACGGTCGGCGTGGCGGACTACTTGCCGGCTTACGGCGGATTTCTGATTGAAAAAGAAGAAAAATATTTGATGGAAACCCTTGAAAATCCGCCCGGTCCCTGCACATTGATCATGGGCGGAAAAAAAGTTTCGGATAAGATCGGCCTCATCGAAAATCTTTTGAAAAAAGCGGATAATATCATCATCGGCGGCGCAATGGCGTTCACTTTTTTAAAGGCGCTCAATTATGAAATGGGTAATTCGGTCGTCGAAGCGGATAAACTCGATCTGGCTACCCATCTGCTTCAGCTGGCCAAAGAACAGAAGGTCAATATCTATCTTCCCAGAGATCTTGCGGGCAGCACCCAATTTTCCAACGATACACCCAAATCGTTTTACGGCATCAAGGAAATACCTGCTGATTTTGTCGGAATGGATATCGGCCCCAAAACCATTAAGGTGTTTACGGAGATCATTCTTCTGAGCAAAACGATCGTTTTCAACGGCCCTATGGGCGTATTCGAAATGTCCAATTATGAGGAAGGCACCAAAGCCGTCATTGACGCAATGGCAGCGTCGGGAGGCATCTCCATTGTCAGCGGCGGAGACAGTGCGGCTGCGGTCAGTCAGTTTGACATGTCCGATAAAATGACGCACGTATCCACGGGCGGCGGCGCTTCTCTGGAGCTGTTGGAAGGCAAAATACTTCCAGGACTTAAAATTTTACTTTAGAAGGGTATTTATGAGAAAAAAAGTGATCGCCGGCAACTGGAAAATGTTTAAGACCGTGATCGAAACCAAACAATTCTTTGCAGATTTCCTAAACGCGCTTAATACCGATCAAAAGGATGTGATCCTTTTTCCGACGTTTACTTCGCTTAACGAAGCCGTCGATGCGGCAAAGGGCAGTTATGTGAAGATCGGCGCGCAAAACATGCATTTTGAAGACAGCGGAGCCTATACCGGGGAGATTTCGGCGCCCATGATCAAAGAAACGGGCGCGCAATATGTACTTATCGGCCACTCCGAACGCAGAAAGTATTTTGCCGAAACGGACGAAACCGTCAACAAAAAGCTGAGAAAAGCGCTTGAGAGTGATTTGCTGCCCGTTGTCTGCGTCGGTGAGGATTTGACAGAGAGAGAAGAAGGGAAGACATTCGAAGTGTTGCGGCGTCAAATATTCGACGGCCTCGCAGAACTTTCAGGCGCGGATATCCAAGATCTCATCATCGCCTATGAACCCGTATGGGCGATAGGCACAGGCAAAACGGCAACCGACGCGCAAGCCGACGAAGCATGCGCCAAGATCAGAGATTATCTGAATGAATTATTCGGATCGGCCGAAACCGTCCGCATTTTATACGGCGGCAGCGTAAACGCAGGCAACATCAAAGCCTTAATGTCCATGCCGGCCATTGACGGAGTGCTGGTGGGCGGCGCGAGCTTAAAAGCGGATTTTATCGATATCGTCCATTATGACAGATGATATTTCTTTTTAGCATCAACTTGGAAACGGCGGAAAACCTATGAAAAAAATGATTTTAGTGATTATGGACGGCTTCGGCTATTCGGAAAGTACATACTTTAACGCGATAGCCGCTGCGGAAACGCCCAATATCGACAAACTGATCGAGCAGCATCCGAATGCGTTCTTAAAATGCAGCGGGCTTGACGTCGGCCTGCCCGAGGGGCAGATGGGCAACAGCGAGGTCGGCCATCTAAACATCGGCGCGGGCAGAGTCGTCTATCAAGAATTAACGCGAATTACCAAAGCCATCGATGACGGTGACTTTTTTGAAAATGAAGAATTTCTTCATGCGATCGAACATGTCAAAATCAACGACAGCGCGCTGCATATCATGGGACTGGTGTCGGACGGCGGCGTGC
>DAITPG010000273.1:0-3595 GCA_036833715.1 Eubacteriaceae bacterium
GGTGATCAGGTGGGAGCAGTCGTTACAGCAGTCGCTCCTGCTTCCGAGCGAGAAGCACGCATCAATGAAATTTATGAAGCGGGGATCGCTTTATCCGGCACGGAGGTCAAATCCATCCGCGCGGGCAAGGTGAATTTAAAGGACAGTTTTGCGTACATCAAAAATAACGAGGTTTTTGTATCGGGGATGCATATCAGCCCGTATGAACAGGGCAACATCTACAACAAGGATCCGCTGCGGCTTCGCAAGCTTCTGCTCAACAAGCGGGAGATACGCAGGCTGAAGGAAGCGACGCAAAAGGAAGGTTTCACCTTGATACCTGTGGACTTGCATTTTGAACGCGCGTTCGTCAAGGTTTCGCTGGGCGTTGCCAAAGGCAAAAAGCTCTACGACAAGCGGGACGACAGCGCAAAAAAAGACGCTCAACGAAATATCGAGCGCAGTTTAAAGGCCAACCGATAAGGGGGCGTAATGGTTTCGACGGGGATACGGAGGTCTGAATAGCGGGTAGATGCGCCGTGCATCTATAAAAACGGCACCTAAATTTAAACGCAGAAGATAATAACTTCGCACTTGCCGCTTAATGCGGCACGCCAAACGTTTTCGGTCCTGCCCGGGAGCGCGCGGTGTCAGATAATGCAGGCTCCTATAAGGCCACGTTCCTAACCTTGTAGTATAAAGGAAATCGTGTGTTGCAAGGTTTGTATCTTGCTCTTGTAACGCATTAAATCGAACAAGATACTGCACCCGGAGAAGTTCTTTCTAAAGTGTTTTCGGACAGGGGTTCGACTCCCCTCGCCTCCACCAAATTAATAAACGACATTATGCCGCCGTCATAGGCGGTTTTTGTTTTATCTATGCGAAATATCGACGCTATATAAGTTAAAATAAATTAACATTATGAACCTTTAAAAAGCTGGATTATAGCATCTTTAACAGGAAATACAACACGAAAATACAACACATAAATTAAAAACAGGCGATCAGCCTGTTCTTCTTTTTGCGGATTTTATATTTGCTTTTTTAATCAATTCGTCATAATAGATATCAATTTTTTTCGCAACCAAGATCTCTTCGGTAGAAAATATTTGTTGATAGGCCTTTTTCATAACATGATCGGATGCCCAGCCGCCCCGAGCCATTGCGTATTTATCAGGGATCCCAAGAAGTAGCATAATACTCGCCGCGGCATGTCTGAGATCATGGAAGCGGCAGCGCGGGAGCTCGTGAGCTTCGAGCATTCTGACAAACCGTTTATATATCGCTTGCCCTGTGAGCGTCGTCACATACTCGCCTTCTTTTTCGATTTCACCGATACGGTGTTTTATGTAATTCGGCAAGATTATTTTACGCGTTCGTTCCTCAACTTTTGTGCCTTTCTTTATGTGCTCTCCGTTTACGGTCACAATTGCCTCATGAATCAATATGTGATCATCTTTGATGTCGTCCCACTTAAGCCCTCTTATTTCTTCCATGCTCATCGAGAGCCAAACCGCAAGTAATACCGGCAATTCGATTTTAGTGCCGTAGGCCGCTTTTAGGATGGCTGATATACCGTCAGGATCGGGAGTCGCATATTTGATCTTTACCGGCCGCGGAGTAGCGACACCAGGAAAGTCTATGTATCGATTTTGAGATTTGATAACGGTGACGATGAATGAATATGCGTTATTGATCGTCTTCGGCGACAGTGGCTTTTTTGTCGCTGCAGATACTTTTTTACATTCATCATTTACTGCACGCTGCATGATATCTTCAGATATTTTTTGGATCGGAATATCCATAAGCCCCTGAAAATGATTGCGCTTAATTTTTTCGTATCCTTCAATAGTTGTTGGTGAGAGAATGGCGTCACGAGCCTTTATGAAGCGATCAATGGCTTGTCGGAGCGTCATGTTTGCTGAATCGAGTTTCATTCGCTCATTTCGCATTTTATGTTCATGAACAAACTGAGCAGCCATAAACTCCGCTTCGGCCTTTGTGGGCGCCGTGAAGGACTTATATCCGCTCTTGGTTATATCTTTACCGACATATTTTAAAACCCGAGCATTGCCGCTTGGAAGCTTCTTAGCTTTGGCCATAAAAATACACTCCTTGATAAATTAAAAAGAGTGTGATAGAATTACAATGAGAAGGGGTATTCTATCACGGAATATCATCTTAAAAGGGTCTTCGCGCGGTAGAGAGCGCGGAGATCTTTTTTTATGTGGTTGCTTCTCTTGGACTGCTTGTATGCGACACTATACCATCAATATGCTCGTAAAGATCGTCTTTTATTTTTGCTTTCATTGGGTCTAAAACAAAATCAATTCCCTCACGACGTGCTAATTTTGCCGCAGGAACAAAATCGCTATCACCTGAAATCAAAACGATTTGTTGAACTTGCTTTTTATACGCCAACGAGGCTATATCTACGCCTATTTTCATATCTACGCCTTTTTGCCGCATATCAAGTTCAAAATCGGATTCTTTCAAATCGGACAGCTGAATAGCACCATTCATTAACTTTCTAAGCATATCTTCTCTCAGATTAAAGTGAGCAAAATTCTCAGATATGGAACCAAGTCGCAAAGCGAATTTGCGTTCGCTTTTTAATTGATTAATAAATTCTATTGTCCATTTATATGTGTCAGTTGTTGAGAAATCAATAGGCTTTTTCAATAATGGGTGATATACTTGCTTGCTTATCGGAGGGCAGTCGTAATAAAAAATTCTATAAAGATCATGCGTGGTATGAGATTCGATAAGGTGTTTCTTGCAATATTCACTCAATTCTCTTGCTCGCTCCTGACCGGTTTTCTTGCCCCATAGATAATGTGCTCGTTTTCTGTAAAATCCTCCGTCAACTAAAATTGCTGTATTCATATCTATCTCCTTTTCAATAAAAAAAACTCCCGGGGTCTGAACTTCCCTTATGGTGGGAGACATACTGCCGGGTGTTTGTTAAACAATTTAGTAGCTACACCCTTATTATATGCATTCCGTTCATAAATTTCAACACTTTTAGGATCATTTTATCACATTTACGTAGTTTTTTTTAATAAAATGTTTACATTTTTCAAATTTATGTTAACATTTTCTACATTTATGTTAACATTTTTTGCATTTCTGCGTAATTAGATATTTAAAATGATATCCTTGCAACAAATCCAATTTGATATGCGGGACGTGAAGCTTCGATTTTAAATCGAGGCTTCGTATTAAAAATGATGCCCTCTACTTTTTTTTGAATAAATTAAAAATGCTGAAACTGGTCTTGTTGTAGACCTTATTGTAAACTGCCTTCTTTGGACTCTTAATAATCCCTGTACCCTTTTGGCCGTATGTTGGAACGACGGCTTTTTTAATTTCACGTTTTAGCTTCCCAGTTGTGCTTGCTTTAATCATTTTTTTTAGTGACGGTTTGCGAATTCCCAATTTCATATTAATCACCTGATTATTACTTTTATTATTTAGCTTCTTCTTTTTCTGTAACTTCTTGAGCCGCCGCTATTTGTAATTCTTTGATTATTTTTGAATTCTGTTTAATTCCGAGATTGAAAATTCTAATAGAATTTATGAGAAATGCCATAATACCTAAACTTAAGATATTATT
>DAITPG010000274.1:0-3566 GCA_036833715.1 Eubacteriaceae bacterium
CGCACAGTATTTTAAATGATGTGGTTATGGGTGATTATTCTTATTGTGCTGGTTATAACCAGATCGATTATGCGTTTATCGGCAAATTTTGTTCCATCGCCAGCTTTGTTCGCATCAATCCGGGCAACCATCCCACCTATACAAGAATTGCGCAGCATCATTTCACATACAGAAGCTCGCAGTTCGGCTTCGGTGAAGATGATGATGAGTTTTTTGATTGGCGCAAATCTCATGGCGTAACCATCGGCAATGATGTTTGGATCGGACACAACGCAAGCATTATGCCGGGTGTCACAATCGGTAACGGTGCCGTTATTGCAACCAACGCGGTCGTTACCAAAGACGTTGAAGCCTATTGCGTTGTAGCCGGAATACCAGCAAAAAAAATTAAAATGCGATTTGATGATGACCTTATCGAAAAAATCGAAAAATCAGCATGGTGGGACTGGGATCATGAAACCCTCAAAGAAAGACTCGCGGATTTTCGGAATATGGACTCCTTTATCAAAAAATATCTGTAAGTATTAGAAAACGTCCGACATTTACTATGTCAGACGTATTTTTTGTCTTCGCTCCATCAGCGAATACTCTGCGGATGACCAAAAATGTTTTGCGGATCGTACTTTTTTTTGATTTCACGAAGTTTTTCGGCATTGCCTCCGTAATACGCCTTCATGGGATCGCGAAGTTTAGAATATGGAAAATTGACATAAGACCCGGCGGTCATGCTTTCGAGTACAGGGAATCGGCTGTCTATCCATTCCGTATTTTCGTCGGCATTGATTTCATCGGTCCATACCGATTGAAGTCCAATGATATAGCTTGCGTCACGGTAGAAAAATGCTCCGTCTTCACTTTGTTTTTCAGCAGTTTTGCCGCCCATCGCATACAATGTCAATGCGGCGTAAACAGAACTTGGTGGGATCTCATTGAGAACAGAAACCAGCCGTTCGGCATCATTTTCTGATAGTGCTTCGTTAACAAAACGCCCCGTGGATTTAAACATCTCATACTCGGGATGCGCCTTTTCGATTTGCTCCATCGCTTCGTAAAAACTTCTTTGATGGATGCTTAATGAAATATTTTTATCAAAATCCACAAAAGGCTGAAGGCTCTCTCTGGCCGAAGCCAGAGAACCGTAATAGAGTCCTTTGCAATCGATGCTAACCGCACCGCCGTTCCTTCGATTGATCTTTGCCATTAAGGTGGATTCGTCCTCTGCGGTTTTCAGCCAGCGCTGCCATACCTTGATGAATTCCGTTTGGTGTTTGATGTCCGAGCTCGGATACTTGAATTCAATCAAACTTAATTGCTCCGGCTTTGGGGAGAGTTTGTATGTCATTGAGGTCACTACACCGAAATTGCCGTTTCCCGCGCCCTTGCAAGCCCATAATAAGTCTGCGTTTTGATTTTCGTCGGCAATAACAATGTTGCCTTCGGCGTCAACCAACCGCAAACTTTTTAGGCTGTCACAGCCCATCCCCAAATGTCTGGTCGAAAATCCCCATCCTCCGCCAAGCGTGAAGCCGCTTACTCCGACGGTCGGGCAGCTGCCGCCGGGAAATGGGCAGCCGCTTTCATTTAAAGATTCATAAAGCTCTTTAAAACGCACCCCGCCTTCGATCGTCAATAAATTTTCGTTGAGCGATATTGCGTTCATTAAACTTAGGTCAATTATAACAACGCCGTTGCCGTTTGAGTAGCCTTCGTAGTGATGGCCTCCTGCGCGGATGCGTACGGCGTAAGCATTTTGCCGCGACCATTTTATCGCATTCTTTATGTCATTTTCATTTATGCAATATACAACCAAAGCCGGATATTTCTCCACCGCTCTGTTCCATTGCTGCCTTGCTTTATTATATCCAGGATCAAAGGGTGTGATGATTTCGCCCGTTAAACCGTTAAAATCCATATCATTCATATTTTTTTCCTATTTATTATTTTACCATACCTTATGCATTTGGGATATAAACTGTTCCAAAGCGAAATCATGTTTTAAATTTCAGTGAAAATGCAAAAAGAAATTGACAAGATGGCTGATATGGTTTAAATTCAATAAAGTATCAAAATACCAATTGAAGGAGCCGTTATGCCGGAACATCAATCGAAAAGTTCGCTTCCTTTGTTCTTGACAGCTAGAATATCGACTACTCTTGCCGGCCAAATGATCACCATTGCCGTCGGCTGGCAAATTTATGAGCTTACGCAATCTGCTTTTTATTTGGGATTGGTAGGGCTCATCCAATTTATACCGATGGTTTTAATGAGTCTTTTTGCCGGATACGCAGCCGATCACTTCAATCGCAAAGTCTTGATCTATATTTGCGATCTAAGCTTGGCGGTATGTTTTTCATTTCTGGCGTTCGCAGCCTTATATCATTTCATCTCTATCGCTATGATCCTTGCCGCCGCCTTTATTATCGGCGCAGTCAATTCGATCAACGGGCCGTCCATGCAATCACTGCTTCCGAGTATCGTCAGCGCAGATGATTTTCCAAAAGCCACCGCCATCAACGCGTCGGGATTTCAAGTCGCTACCATCATCGGACCTGCTCTCGGTGGTTTGGTTTATGCTTTTGGGCCCCATTATGTCTACTTCATTTGCGCTTTTTTTGCGCTTTTTGCCTGTGCGGCAATCCTTTTGGTTAAAGTATCCGCTTTTGTGGCGCCCAAAAAAGAACATGTAACCCTACAAACACTTTTTGCCGGTTTTTCATACATAAAAAGCCGCCCGATCATCCTGGGCGCAATTTCATTGGATATGTTTGCGGTTTTATTCGGAGGAGCCACCGCTTTGCTTCCCATATATGCGGCTACGATTTTACATATAGGGTCAAAAGGCTTAGGACTTCTGCGCTCCGCTCCTGCGGTGGGCGCTTTGATCATATCCTTGATATTGGCACGTAAGCCCATCACCCGTAAGGTCGGCATATCTATGTTTGTATCCGTGATCATATTCGGTCTGGCAACGATTATTTTTGCATTATCACGCAATTTTTATATTTCATTGGCTGCCCTGCTCATTTTGGGCGCTTCCGATGTGGTCAGCGTTGTCATCCGTTCCACTTTGGTACAGCTTAACACACCCAATGAAATGAGAGGCCGCGTTAATTCGGTCAATCAATTGTTTATAGGCACTTCAAATCAGCTTGGCGAATTCGAATCGGGTGTTACGGCTGCCGCTTTCGGAACGGTGCCCGCCGCTCTCATCGGAGGGATCGGCACCATTTTAGTCGTGTTTTTGTGGATGAAACTGTTTCCGGATCTGCGTAAAGCGAATTCATTTCAATCCTAAAATTTCTGAAAGGACATAATATTTTTTGTATAAATAAATAAGCATAAAACTCAAATCAATGAGATTTATGCTTATCTTTAAACTCCCCGCAAATGAAAATCAGGAATAAAGGAATCGTCTGCGGCATCCGTCTCCTGAACGTATCCGTCATTGATATCTTTTCTGAATAGGTACTGCTGCACTTTATAATATTCTTTATGGCTAAGCTTCCTTGCGATTTCCGGATAAGCACTCAGATTTCCGTGCGGGACGTATTGGCCCATTAAGCTGA
>DAITPG010000275.1:0-3544 GCA_036833715.1 Eubacteriaceae bacterium
TAGGCTTTAAATACGGCTCCAACCGCAGTTGATTTGGCGAATGGCTGGCGCGCTTACGTGCAAGGGTTCCTTGAAAAACTTCAAAATATTCAAATAAAAAACGCCCGAATTGTGGAATTAATCCACCCTTCATGGGCGTGCCGTCAGCTTCATACTGTACTTTTATTATAGGGCTTTGCGGCGGTTTTGTCAAGAGAAAAGATTCAATTTTAAACCCCCAACCATTTGTTACAGACCCATCTCTTCTGCATTATGGTTTTCTGAGACAGATGCGGCATACCGTTCATCGATCAGCGCCTTGGATGCGCCCGCCGCAAGAAAGGCTGCGTACAGCTTGGCTTTGGCCTGCTTTTCCGTAAGTCCTTTTTTTACATATTCGGAACATTTTTTATCGATGCGCTTGATAAAATAATCGTCATAGGAGCCGTCTTCATGATCCGTCACAAGCTCGTTCATAACTTCCGCGATCACGTCAAAAGCGTAACCCTGCGCGGCCGCTTTGCGCGCGATCTTCTCTTTGCGCACGCGCGGAGGGAATTGTTTTAACAGTCCGTTTTGCTTTTCAATAAAGCTGCGCGCGTTTTGCGCTTCGGTTTGCTCGTCGTACAGCTCCAGCGATTGCCCGATGGTATCATCCGGCACGCCCTTTTCCTTGAGCTTTCTTTTTAAATAGAGCCTTCCTTTTTTTGCGTCCGCGCCCAGTGACACATAATTGGCCGCAAAGGCATCGTCATCGGCATAACGGTAGCTTTTCAGCTTATCCAGTACATCCTTGATCACAGGCGAGGCGATCTTTTTTTTTGCCAGATGATCCTTGATCTGTTTTTCTGTGCGCGCGGCATACGAAAGGTAGTTGAGCGCGCTGTCCATGGCCGTTTGATAAAGAAAATCGTAATTAAAACGCATAAACGCGCCAAAGTCCAATTCGTCACCAACCTTTACGGCTTCCTTCATTATATAGGATGGGTCGGCCGCAAGAGCGCTACCGTCCTCTGTATCCATCAGCACGATCTGTTTTTTGAACGTCAGACCTGTAATTTTCATCTCTCTACCTTAAAATATTATAGATCAGCGGCGGCACTTGGGGCATCGCAGTTTCGATCGTATACGCGCTTAAAATGCGCTGCGCAGCTGGCAGCAGCTTGGCTTCGTCCGATGCGTAAACGGTTGCGACGGCTTCTTCGATATCCACCTGGTCGCCGATCTTTTTATGGATCATAATGCCCGCCCCAAAATCGACCGGAGCGTCCTTCACTTCGCGCCCGGCGCCGCTCAAAAGAGAGGCCATGCCGATCTCCGCGCAGGCAATGCTGCTTACATAGCCGCTTTTTTTCGCTTTTACGTCCAGTTGATACCGCGCCTGCGGCAATAAGGCGATATCCTCGATCACGCAAACATCTCCGCCCTGCGCGGCGATGAATTCCTTGAATTTAGTATAGGCCGCGCCCGTTTCAATCGTTCTTTGCAGCTCTGCCTCGGCATCTTCCTTGCTTTGGCTTACGCCGCAGATCAGCATCAATGAGCTGCCCAACGCCAGACACAGATCCATCAGATCCTTCGGCCCTTTGCCTTTCAGCGCGGCGATGGCTTCCTTTACCTCCAGCGCGTTGCCCACGGCGTATCCCAGCGGCTGATTCATATCCGATATTACGGCGCACATTTTTCGACCCATGGTTTTTCCGATGTGAACCATTTCCTCCGCCAAGGCTATGGAATTCTCCAGGCTGCCCACCAGGGAGCCGGAGCCCGTCTTTACGTCCAGCACGATAGCGTCCGCTCCGCAGGCCAGCTTTTTGGACATGATGCTGGATGCGATCAGCGAAATATTGTCCACGGTCGCGGTCACGTCGCGCAGAGCATACAGCTTTTTATCCGCCGGGGCGATATCCCGCGTCTGCGCCGCGATCACCATCTTGTGCGTGTTGACGGTATTTAAAAACTCATCTTCCGATAATTCCGTGCGAAAGCCTGCAATGCTTTCCAGCTTGTCAATGGTGCCGCCGGTATGTCCCAGGGCCCTGCCCGACATCTTGGCTACCGTAAGGCCCAAAGCCGCCAGCATGGGTGCCAGCACCAGCGAGGTTTTGTCGCCCACGCCGCCCGTCGAATGCTTGTCGACCTTGATGCCGTTGATGTCCTTTAAATCGAGCACGTCACCCGAAAGCATCATTTCCCGCGCAAGATCGGCCGTTTCTTCCCGCTTCATCAGCTTTAGGCAGATCGCCATCAGCAGCGCCGATGCCTGATAATCGGGAATGCTTCCGTCCGTATAGCCTTTCACAAAAAATTCGATCTCCTGCGCCGAAAGCGCTTCTCCGTGCTTCTTTTTGGTGATGATATCGTACATGTTCATAGAAAATACCGCCTCGCAATCATCTTTTTTTCACAAATCCGCCGTATACGGTCTTTACGTCATTGACCATGATCACGGCGTCCTCCGTATCTTCATTGATCAGTTTGACCGCTTCCTCGATCCTTTTCCTCTTTAAGTGTATGATCAAAATCAGCCGCTTATAATTGGCCGATTCGCCTTCCAAAATCGTAACCCCAAAATTATTCCCCCGCAGCAGATTGGCCAGCTTGTAGCCTTCCGTTTCCCTAACGATCACCTGCAGCGAGCACAAGCCGATAGCCAGCTTGTTTTCAATGGTTACCCCCAGATAGTTGCCCAGCGAATAGGCCACCGCGTAGATCAGACATTTGATGAGGTTTTCGCTCAAATCGGTAATGACCGATGAAACGATAAAGATCCATATAATAATAACGATAAATCCCAATAGCGCGCCCGCTACGCGCCTTCCTCTGTTGACGAGCACCATGCGTATGGTATCGAGCGTTACCTCGATGATCTTTCCGAAAAAAATAGCCAGATAAACGATGACACTGTTGCCGGACAATAAATCCATTGCTTCCTCCGAGATGCCTTATAAAATCTCTATTAGTATACCACATATCCGCAATATAGTGATATAATGGTACAAGTAGTTTAAAAAACGGAGGTTTATTATGATCGGTATTTTGGCTTCCATGCGCTCCGAGCTGGCGTTTACCGAATTTTGCGAATTTATTCAAAGCGAGCGCCGCGCCTGCTTTGATTTTGAAACATACCGCTATGAGGGTATCGAGATCGTCAGCGCCGTATGCGGCACGGGCAAAGTAAGCGCTGCGGTATGCACGCAGCTGATGATCGAATATTATTCCCCCCGACTCATTGTCAATATCGGCACGGCGGGCAGTCTGGTGAGCGAAGTGCACAACAAGGACATTGTTGTTGCAACCGACAGTATCCAGCACGATTTTGATGTCAGCCCGTTCGGCTGGCAGAAAGGGGAACTGCCCGAATTGAAAGTCATTGATATCAAGTGCGATGAAAAATTTGTCCGATGCGCGGGCGAGATTCCTTTTGCCGAGCATGCGGTGCATTTCGGTCGCATCCTCAGCGGCGATATGGTTGTGATCGACCGGGAAGTTAAAATCCGTCTGACCGACTTGTTCGGCGGTTTATGCGCCGAAATGGAAGGCGCCGCGGTAGGGCAGGTCTGCG
>DAITPG010000276.1:0-3538 GCA_036833715.1 Eubacteriaceae bacterium
TGAGCTCCAATTTATTGCCGATTCGTCGGACGGTTTAAAACGAAACAGGGGAAGACGGGGACTTGATATCCTCAATAAAATCCAAAAGGAACTTCCGATAGAAGTACAGATATCCGAAAAAAATTACAGCGATATTTCGGAAGTGGACGCCAAGCTTTTGCGGCTCGCCCGTGATCTTCGCGGCAAAGTGGTCACCAACGATTATAATTTAAATAAGGTGGCGGAATTCCACGGCGTGGAAGTGTTGAATACCAACGATCTTTCCAATGCCGTTAAATCCGTTGTGCTGCCCGGTGAAGAAATGATGGTTCAAATCATCAAAGAGGGCAAGGAATCCAATCAGGGCGTAGCTTATCTCGATGACGGAACTATGATCGTCGTGGAAGGCGGTCGAAGCTTAATCGGCAAAACGGTGAATGTGGTAGTTACAAGCGTACTGCAAACCTCTGCCGGTCGAATGATTTTTGCCAAGCCGATATTATAAATTGATGAAAAATCAGAAACGCATTCCCGTTTGCATATGTCAATGCGATGCTTGCCTGAATTTGCCTTGGCTTTGATTTTCATACGGCCTGTTATAACTGCTTTTTGCTGCTCAAACGATTTACTCTTGTGAATCGTTTTTTTTGATTTAGAAAAATTTACAATTTTGTAAAGTAAATATAAATTTTTATTTCCTCTTATTTCCTGCAAGGAATATTTTAAAGGTTAAAAACCCTTTGAATATTCAAAATACTTCATTTTATTAAGCATTGGGATACTTAAATATGATGTTTCAAAGATTATTTGTCAATTAAGTGAGAAATATCTTGCTTTTTTGTTGAAATGCTGATATATTTAAATTGCTTTTCAGGAAGCGCGTGAACAATGAGGTTCGTCAGTTTTATTTCCGCTGCACGAATCTTTTGTTATAATTTATTACAAATCCTTAGGAGGTTATCATGAAAAAAATCTTGTCCGTACTGCTGATTTTTGCAATGGTGTTGGCATTTGCCGGCTGCGGTAAATCCAGCGATACGATCAAAATCGGTACTATCTCGCCGAACACCGGCAGCCTGTCCGTTTACGGCGCAGCTGTAACAAACGGTGAAAAACTGGCTGTCGAAGAAATCAACGCTAAAGGCGGAGTATTAGGCAAAAAGCTTGAACTGGTTTCTTACGATGACAAAGCGGATGCCACAGAAGGCGCAAACGCATTCAACAAATTGGTTGACCAAAAAGTTGTTGCTGTTATCGGCTCTGTTACTTCCGGCGTTACCACGGGACTTTCCCCGCTGGCTAACGAAGCGAAAGTAGTTTTACTTACCCCCACGGCTACAGCAGACACCGTTACGACGGCTGATGACTATGTATTCCGTGCTTGCTTCAAAGATTCGTATCAGGGCGCAATGGCTGCCAAATACGCTTCCGAACAGCTTAAAGTTAAAAAAGTCGCTATCCTTTATGCATCGGGCGATGCTTATTCCGCAGGTCTGTATTCCGCATTTGAAGCCGCTTGCGCTAAATACGGTTTAACGATCGTTGCCAAGGAAAGCTCTTCCTCTACGGCTGATACCGACTATTCCACACAGCTTACTTCCATCGCGGCTTCCGGCGCTGAATTCTTATTCGCACCGTATTACTATGACTCTGTTGGTCCGTACATCGTACCGCAGGCAAGAACCGCAGGATTCGCTGGCTACATCATGGGCGCTGACGGCTATGACGGAACGACCGGAACCATGGTTGCCGATAAAGCTTTATACAATAAAGTCTTATTCACCAACCACTATTCTCAGGACGATCCTCAGGAAGTTGTTCAGACTTTTGTAAAGAACTACACGAAAGCTTACGGCACCGATTCCCTCAACGCACTTTCCGCACTCGCATATGACTCTGTCTACATGCTTGCGCAGTCGATTGAAAAAGCGGGCAAAACCGATTCCGCTTCCATCAAAGCAGCGATGAAGGGCATGAGCTTCAAAGGCGTAACGGGCTCCTTCACATTGGATTCAACCGGTACTCCCGAAAAATCCGTAGCAATCATCGAATTCGTAAACGGCGCTGCTGTTTACAAAATGACGCTCGGCAACTAATAATACTTATCAACAAAATAAAACTTCATATGAAGGGCGCAGGGGCTTTCCCAAGCGCCCTTATTCAAAGAAGGGTGTCTACATGAATGATCAACTAGTGCTGTTTATTCAGCAATTAATCAACGGACTAAAAATAGGCAGCGTTTACGCTCTGGTTGCTTTGGGTTATACCATGGTCTACGGCATCATCAGATTGATCAACTTTGCCCATGGTGATTTCATCATGGTCGGCAGTTATGCTCTGGTATTTACGATACCTTTGATGGTGGCGTGGGGATTGCCTCCTTGGATGGCTGTCTTTATTGCAATTGTCGGCTGTGTTTTGGTCGGTGTCTCCACCGAACGTATCGCGTATAAGCCTGTACGTCAAAAAGGTACAAATATGTCCGCTCTTATCACTGCGATAGCGGTCAGTCTTTTTCTTGAAAATTTAGCGCAGGCTGTTTTCGGCGCGGCGCCGAAAATGGTTGGTACCATTTTTAATTTTTCGAATATATCATTGGGAAATGTTAATATAAACGGCAACACTCTCCTGACGATTGCCATCGGGGTCGTTGTAATGATAGCATTGCAGATCATCGTTATGAAAACGAAAGTTGGAAAAGCAATGCGCGCTGTATCCGAAGATAAGCAAGCTGCCGTACTTATGGGTATCAACGTAAATAAGACCATCACTTTTACCTTTGCGCTGGGCTCCGGCCTTGCCGCAATCGCGTCTTTGATGTATTGCACCATGTACCCGCAGGCCAACCCTATGCTGGGTTATATGCTGGGTCTCAAAGCTTTCGTCGCTGCGGTACTCGGCGGCATCGGGATCATTCCCGGCGCCATGCTCGGCGGTATTGTCGTCGGCGTTGTTGAAAGCTTGGCGAAAGCCTACAGCGCCACTCTTACGGGCGGCATAATTACTTCCGCATTTTCGGATGCTGTGGTTTTCGGCATTCTCATTATCGTATTGCTGGTTAAACCTTCAGGCATCTTAGGTAAAAACAGCGGAGAGAAGGTGTGATATGTTAAAAATGCCAAAAGAAAAATTACGCAGTTCGATCATTAATCTTATAGGCATCACAGTGTTATTTGCGGTCATTGTAATTTTAAGCGAAACAGGAATTTTCACAAACTATGTCAAAGGCATATTGATGGCCTGCTGTATAGCGATCATCATGAGCGTATCTTTAAATATTGCCACCGGATTTTTAGGCCAGCTTACATTGGGCCATGCCGGTTTTATGGCGATCGGCGCATATACCTCCGCTCTTATTTCCAAAGCCATGGATATGAACGGAATATTAAACGCTTCCGATGCGCAGAACTTTTTCCGATTTTTGCTGGCGATGCTGGCAGGCGGCGTTCTGGCCGCATTGCTGGGTTTCCTAGTAGGAATTCCTGCGCTGCGTCTCCGAGGCGATTATCTTGCCATTATTACGCTTGGTTTCGGAGAAATCATCCGCTTGTTCGTCCTG
>DAITPG010000277.1:0-3528 GCA_036833715.1 Eubacteriaceae bacterium
TGCGGACGGGTTGTCTGGGGAACGGTAATGATGAGCGTACTTGCCCTTTGGACAAGCGCGCAATAAAAATATTGTCAATAGGGATGGTACCCGGGGGTACGGATATGGGAATTGATGATATGCTGTAATGGCTTGGCTCAAAACAAGCCGTTACATATCATTGTAGGATGTTTGGGTTGGGGCAGGGGGACGATGATAGAAAGGGGCTTTTGCAAAACCGTTGAGGTTGCCGCAAAATGTCCCTTTTTCATTGAAATGCCGACAGAAAATTCATATTATGCGCGACGCGATTGGATATTACAAAGAATAAACGATTATAATGAACTGCTTTATCTGCAGCCGACGGAATTAGCCGCAAAAGACATGGCTTGATTAAGTATTTGTAATTTAATCAAATTCAAATAATCTTATAAGATGAACAGTGCTATAATCATCATGTGTTAAGAGCACGGCGCAGATTTATCCGCCGATCATACGCATAAAAATAAATCGGGTTAAACCGAGTTTAATCTGCGAAAAACAGTTTCGCTTTCTAAATAAAAATAAAAGATGAGGTGGATTATGGAAATCCTGATACCTGTAGTTTCTGTATTGGTCGGTCTGTTTATTATCCTTAAATTGATCGGACTGCGGATCATCCCCAACAATAAAATAGCGATCATTGAAAAATGGTGGTCACAGAAAGGTTCCCTGAACGAGCAGATCATCGCGCTGAACGGAGAAGCCGGCTTTCAGCCCGAAATCATCCGAGGCGGCATCCATTTTTTATCTCCGCTGATGTATAAAGTACATATATGCCCGCTTGTGACCGTGCCGCAGGGACAGATCGCGTATGTATTTGCGCGGGACGGTCAGCCGCTGCAGCCGACGCAAACCCTGGGCAAGATCATCGAAGAAAGCAGCAATTTTCAGGACGCAAAAGGTTTTTTGACCAACGGCGGACAAAAGGGACCGCAGCGCGGCATCATCCGTGAAGGGACCTATGCCTTTAATCTGGCGCAGTTTATCATCATAACCGAGGATAAAACCTATTATCTTTCGATGGGCGCGGGCTCGGAAGTTGCTACGATCACAAAAATGGCCGAACTGCTGAGGGAACGCGAGGGCTTTAAACCGATCGTGATCAAAGGCAGCGATGACCGCGTAGGCATCGTGACCGTACACGACGGGCTTTCGCTGACCTCCGACGATATCATCGCCCCGGCGGTCGGAGACGACCCCAACGAATTTGAAACCTACCATAATAATTTTCAGGATCCCGAAAAATTCCTCAAAGCCGGCGGATTCAGAGGAAGGCAGTATCAGGTTTTGGTGGAAGGCACCTACTTTATCAACCGATTTTTTGCCACCATCGAACTGATCGACAAATCCCTGATCGAAGTCGGCTATGTCGGCGTAGTCGTGTCTTATATCGGGCCAAAAGGCGTGGATTCCACGGGAGAAGCGTATAAACACGGTGAGCTGGTGGAAAAAGGCTTCCGGGGCGTATGGCGCGAACCTTTAATGCCCGGCAAATACGCATTTAACACCTACGCAGGCAAAATCATCCGTGTGCCCACCACCAACATCATCTTAAAATGGATCAGCAATCAGGCCGGCTTTCACAAATATGATGAAAACCTAAAGGAAGTAAGTTTGATCACAAAGGACGCGTTTGAGCCTTCGCTTCCGCTTTCCGTAGTCATGCACATCGATTATAAAAAGGCGCCGCTTGTCATCCAGCGTTTCGGCGATGTAAAGATGCTGGTCGATCAAACGCTGGACCCGATGGTTTCCGCGTATTTCAAAAACATCGGTCAAACCAAAACCCTGATCCAGTTGATCCAGGAGAGAAGCGATATACAGGATACATCCTCTCGTGAAATGAAAATAAAATTTGAGCATTACAATCTTGAGCTCGAAGAAGTGCTCATCGGCACGCCCGCCGCTTCCGCCAACGACAATAAGATCGAAATCATTTTGACGCAGCTGCGCGAACGGCAAATCGCTAAGGAGCAGGTTGAAACCTATTCCGAAATGGAAAAAGCGGCGGCCATCGAAAAGGTTTTGCGCGAAGCCGAATCCAAAGCAAAGCAGCAAACGCTGCTGACCGAATCGGATATCAATATTCAAATCCAGAGCAATCAAGGTAAAGCGGATTATCAAAGATCCTTGCAGGAAGCGGCAAAAATCAAGGCGATCGCAGAAGCGGAGGCCGAAAAGGAAGCCCGAGTGGGTATAGGCAAAGCCATTGCCATTGAGGAGCAGGTCAAAGCCTACGGCGGGTCGCAATATCAGGTCATCCAGGACATCATGAATAAATTTACGGCAGCGATCGAAAAAGCGAAAGTCGATATCGTTCCCAAAACCGTGATCAATATGGGAGGCGCGCAGGGGCAGGGCGGCTCGGTCAATGCGTTTGAAATGCTGCTGGGACTTTTGATCAGCGAAAAACTGGGTGTCAAATTCGACGAACAATCCAAGGAAGAAGACCCCCGTGTCCGAAGCATGAAAGAAGCCATCATGAATACGCTTGAAAGGCGTACCGAAACAGAAGATTCTGTTTCGGAAGACGGGCAGACCCAGCAAATATAATAAGGAAACGTGAATCAAAGCCCCATACAAATCAACAAAAAAACAGCCTGCCGAAAACGGCAGGCTGAATCTTATTGCAAGTAACTTTAAAATCAGTTGGCGTACGCTTCGTCGGATGCGGTCACGACTTCGCTGGTTCCGTTCCGGTAAACGGATGCCATAATATATAATTTATAGGTATATCCTGTTGTGATCGTATGGGTTTCGTTAAAATATAACGAAGTGCCGGAGGATGTGAGATTGGTCCAGGTTTTGATGGCCGTATACGTATTGTTGGAATTTTTTCGGTACAAGACCACGGTTGCCGTGATGGAGGTTGTTCCGCTTTTGCCGACGACATAGGCATCACAGTAAGCCGTACTGCCGCTGAAGCTTAAATTGGCCTGTATGGCGGATACGTTGACCCACAAAATCCCCATTGCCGGCGGTGACGCTAAGGACCCGGATTCATCTGCGGATACGTTATTTATTCCCGTAAAAAACAGTGCTGCCGCGATAAAGAATGCTAAAAAGGCTTTTTTGTTTTTGAACATCATTGATTCCTTCTTTCATTTTTTTGAGCAGTTACTCTGCTATATAAACGTATGAAGGAACTGATCGGTAACACTTTATTACAACTATTTTACAAAAACTATTTTTTCTGCAGTTTTTTCATGCTTTCCGCGATTTTAATCAGATCCATGCCGGAGATATCGCCGGTTTGTTCCGTCAAGTCAAACACAAGCCCCTGAGAGCGCCATATAAGGATGGACGTGTTGTCATCCGCATCGGTGCTCACATACAAAAAGGCCGTTTCACCGTCAACCAAAACCTCTTCATAGGTCATGCTTTCGTTATCGATGTACATCTCTCCCACACCCGCAGGCTTCTGATGAAACAATATCTGTTCTCCCCTGTTGTTCTCATAAATGACAAGCCCTCCGCCCTGATTGATTTTTCTGGATATTTCCTTAT
>DAITPG010000278.1:0-3489 GCA_036833715.1 Eubacteriaceae bacterium
GTTTTGGCGATCTTGGATATTTCGTCCGAAGCTTTTTTGATTTCATCCATGGAGCGGTAAAGACTTTTCATCTGAGAATTACTGTCAAAAACTCCGTCAACCGCTTTTTCCACATATCCAACGGCCTTACGGACGGATTCTTCGTTCACTTTCATATCCTTGGTAATTCTATCGGACGCTTCCATTAATTCGGCAATGGCGGAAGCCTGCTCGGAAGCCCCTTGAGCCAATGAATGCGCTGCAGCGGATACCTGAGAGGAACTGCTCGTGAACTGCGTAGACGCATTTTTTACGTTAAGCATGATTTCGTTGAGCTTACCGATAAATTTATTGAAACCGGCTTCCATCAATCCTATTTCATCATTGGACGAAATACTCATTTTATGAGAAAGATCTCCATCGCCGTTGGATAATTCATCAAAAAAACGAGCCATATTTTTTACATGCCGAGTAACAAAATATCCGATGACGACAATGAGCAGTAGGATGATCAGCAAAAAAGCGGCCGCGACGATGATCATCTCAGTAATGATCAGCTGTACGGATAATATTTCGATGATCCGCATATCTTCCGCTACTGCCATAACGCCGAGCACGTTTCCCTTTACATCGATGATCGGGGTATACATTGTATAATATTCAATGTCCGCTATAGTTTCGATGCGCTCAATCGATTCTTTTTTCTCGTATAAGGTTTCACAAGTCTGCTCATCAAGGGTTTGATCGATGCTGCGTTGATTATCGATCAACAGGGTACTCATCGTCTCTTGGGCTCCGCTGAAAATAAAAACTTCAGAATTGATGCCGCTTTTTATAGAATCCGTAAAACTTTCGTCTCCCAAAACAAAACCGGCCGATAATGCGCCGATAATTTTGCCATCGCCGTCATAAACCGGACTTGCCGCACGGATGGACATTTTGACAACCTTTCCTTCTTCGATGCCTACGGAGGCTTTTCCGGCAAGCGCATTTTGAATATTGACCTGAGATGCGATGCTGTCGGAATAATTATTGGGATCATGCGCGCGGACGATCACGTTGCCGTTTGCATCCGTTATCACCAGATAGCCCAGGCCGAATGACTCCATTGCATCCTTTCCGAATCGCAAGGCCTCAGTATGGTCATTATTTTTGATAATGGATGCAAGCTCTAAAGAATATTGAAAATACTTCACGCTGCTGAGCGAGCGGCTTTTCATTATCTCGATTTCGTTGTTTGCGGCAACTGATTTTTCTCTTATATTGCCTGCGATAAAATCATTCATTTGTATTCTGACACTGCTTTTTGTCACAAAAAAGACCACAATAAACAGAACCGCTGCAACAGCGCAGATCGGCAGAATAATTTTTGTTCTGATTTTCATAAAAACTCCTGATGTCCGGAAATGATTTTGAAAAGGATTGAAGAATGGTTGTGTACTTGATATCGATTTGATTTGAAATTTATTTAGTGCTGATAAGAAGTTTTTTTAAGTTATTATAATTTAGACAAAACTAAAGCAGAGATCGATCCCTGCTTTAGTTTGTCATTGTCGCAATTACAAAAATCTTATGTGAAGTTTAAAAGCGTTTAAAGCAACATCCATCGTTTACGCATTATAACGTGATTTGTATCTGCTTTTTACGCCTTGATGGGTGCGCATGTATACCTTCGAATAATCAGCAGGACATGTAAAATAGGCTTGTGAAGATCATATCTTCCGCAGCCATCACCATTTTTTTGGCTGCATCGGGCGTATTGGGGTATTTTTCAAGATACTCTTCCCAAGTCCTGTAATACTTGCTGGTAAATGGAGCAACATCCGAATGCGTATAATCTTCTTTATGGAAAATTTCGCCCGTCGGCGTGCCCGGATTGTCATAAACACCGTAATCACGCACGGTTTCGCAGACGGCAATCAAGTTTTCGAGATTGATATCCGCAAGCGTGAGCGCACTCTTATCAAATCCGAAGATATACTGCCCGCCCGGCGCCATGATATCGAGCCATTCCTTGGTTCTATCGACAACTTCGGCTTTTGTGCAGGTCGTCAGATAGATCAGCGGGAATCCGCCGCCGAGAATGAATTTCTTGCCGAGCTTTTCTTTGATTTTCTTTGCGTCCGTGTATTCAAAAGTGAAGTACGATCCTGTCGGGAAATCCTGCATATAATCCAGCAGATGACTCCATTCATGCTCAAGGAAGGCGCCGCAGCGCATGCCGAGGGAAGAATAATCCACGACCTGCCTTTTCCATGAAGGCAGCCATACTTCCGCAAAATCTTTTTCGCGCAGATAAGTAGCCATATGCAGCTGGAACATGGCGACTGCGTACCGGTTGATCTTGTTGGGATCGGGACATAGCCCGGTTTTATACATCATGGGATAGACGGCATCCATGGCTTCGATCACCTTGTTTCGCTGCCTTCGGATATCGATGCAAACGCCGGAGAAAGAACGAAGCTGATCGGCAACCCAATCCAAAGCCGCCCTTCCGCCGCCTCCCCTGCCTTCGGACAAAGGATAGCCGAATTTTTCGGCAAGCCTTCCCATCATAGGCATTTGCATGGCGCCCATCTGCTGTCCCAAAAATTGCTCCTGAGCCAGAGCAAATAATGAACGTCCGGGATTATTGACCATATCGAAATTTTCATAGATTCTTGGCAAGCATTTTTCGATAATCAGTGCGTACGGGTCCGATATGAGTTCATCATATTCGTCTTCCAGCATGGATACCGTATTGGGATGCTGCATATACCCGGTATCGGACATTACCTTGTTTTTTGAGCCCAAAGTCTGTGCCGAAGATGGCATATAGATGCTTCCCTGATACATACAGGTGTCTGAGGGTACAAGCTCGCAAAGTTCCTGCGCGGCTTTTTCAAGCAGCAGCGGGTTCCAATATGCGGTCTTGCGGTCAATTTTGCCGTAATCGGCAACAACGGTCAAGGATAATCCGACATTGATCGGCACTCGTTTGGGAATTTTGTTGTCATAAACATCATGCATATTCTGCGTTCGCTCTTCTCGCAAACGGCTGACATCTTCGTCCATTTAAAACCTCCCTGTTTCATACATTTATAATCGGTTATTCAATCCATATATTTATGTATACATAATATTTTATCTGTTTAGAACCTTTTATGCAATGTACTTTCATAAATTTCAGACTGGAACAAAAATGATAGCCGACGGAACGCATACAAAAATTATTAATACGGTTGTTTATTCTTTTATGTAAGAACAGCAATAGTCGGTTATTGAGTTTGCAATAATTTTAAAGCTGCTCTGAGAGGGTATTTCAAAACTGTGTTCCGGACCGTATTCGATCCATTTATCAGCTCCTTTGATCAATACTTTGCCTTCACCCTCAAGTATTTCCATGATCTCCTTTTCGGCGGTTCCGAAAACGTTGAACCCGGCAGGTTCGACAAAATAATCGAAGGTGTCGGAGGAAATAATAATGGAGGTACCAGCCGCGACATAACAATGTACTATGAGATGTTCCCG
>DAITPG010000279.1:0-3466 GCA_036833715.1 Eubacteriaceae bacterium
TGATCTATTGACTAATAATTACATAGTTTTTTTGGCTGTATTATGTTTTTTACTTTTAATATATATATTTTGGAATTATATTCAAACACAAAAAAATGACAACTATTTTATAATCAATTGGGTGCAGCCTGCGATTTTTTTTATAATCAGTTTATCCGTAATTATGCTTACTGGTGCATATCAAAGCAATTACAAATTTTTGTTTCTTTTTATAATAATATCGTCAACAATAGAAAGCGGTACAAAAAGTGGCATGATTATATCAAGCCTATCTGCTTTTTTTATTCTATTCATCGATTTGATTTTTGTGCCATCATATGTTAATAATACGTACTTCGAAAGCGACATAGTCCTTGCATGCGCATTTGTAATCATCGCCTGGACAATAGGGTTTTATGTTCGTACCGAAAAAGAGCACATCAACACTTTAAAAAATCTTGTCAATGTGGACGGTTTGACCGGCCTTTTTAATCACAGATTTTTTTATGATACCATCACACAAAAAATGAATGAAGCCAGAATCAACGGAACCCAGCTTTCGTTGCTGTTTATCGATATTGATTATTTTAAAAATTATAACGATATGAACGGACATCAGAAAGGCGATGAAGTACTTAAGATGATGTCCGAAACCTTATTGAAGCATGCCCGAGAAGGAGACGTTGTGGCGCGTTATGGCGGCGAAGAATTTGCGATCATTTTGCCGGAAACCTCAGAGGGTGCAGCCATAGAGATCGGAGAAAAGATACGTATAGCGATCGAAGAGCAGGAATTCCCTCAGCAGGAATACATGCCTACAGGAAATCTCACCGTATCGATCGGCGTAAGCGTATTCCCCGACAAGGCCAAATCGGAAATCGAAATCATCAAATACGCCGATGAAGCTCTTTATCGTGCCAAGTTTTTAAGCAAAAACAGCGTTGAATCCTATTTTTCGATCCTTGACGACCTTCAAAAGGATGTTGATGAAAACGACAAGGAGCTGATAACATCCGTAAAAACGCTTATAGCAGTCATCAATGCCAAAGATAAATATACCTATAACCATGTAGAGCGAGTCGTTTCCTATTGCAGGCTGATGGCCGAAAAAATGAAGCTGGATGAGCATTCGACCAAAATCTTCATTTATGCAGCTTATATGCATGATATCGGAAAAATCAATATTCCGGAAGATATCCTTATTAAATCTACACCCCTGACGGATGAGGAATGGGAAGTATTAAAAGGCCATTCCCGCAACGGAGCCGAGATCATAAAAAATGTTGCAGTTCTTAAAGAAGTGTACCCCATCATTTTGCAGCATCATGAACGGTTCGATGGAATGGGATATCCTTTGGGTCTGAAAGGTGAAAAAATATTATATCTGGCAAGGATGCTGACGATAACAGACAGTTTCGACGCGATGACATCCAACCGGCCCTATCAAAAAACCAGAACCTATGCCGAAGCAATGGAAGAACTCGGAAAATGCAGCGGAAGCCAGTTTGATCCGGAACTTGTTCAAATGTTTATCAGCGCTATAAAAGAAGGAACACAAAAATAAAAAATAAGATTTTATGTATCAGCCGCTTAAATGCGGCTATATTTATAATTAGTCGATAGCGGAGGAAATAACATGATTGAAAAAGCGCACATTAAAATTATATCGGGTGGTCCTTATATTGTAAGCGGAAATGTTCCACTCAGCGAAAGTACCATCGTAGAAACGGAACATGGCAATCTTTATCGAAAGGATAAAGATTATCAGACCAATGCCACATACGCACTATGCCGCTGCGGACACTCAAAGAATATGCCATTTTGTGACGGCACGCATGGCGACGTGCATTTTAACGGAAAAGAATATGCATCCAAAGCACCGTACCTCTATTTGGCGGATAAGATAGACGGACCCGAAATCTACCTGACCGATCAGGAAGATCTTTGCGCCTTTGCTAGATTTTGCCATCGCAAAGAAGGTGACGTATGGGAGCTTGCGCAAAGGTCAGATGAACCGGGTCTCAAAGAGGAAGCTATCCTTGCAGCCTATGAATGTCCCGCCGGACGTCTAATCGCCTGGGACAAAAAAGAAGGCACACCGTATGACGAAACATTGCCGCCTTCAATCGTGATTTTACAAGATCCCTCTCGAAATTGCAGCGGTCCGCTTTGGGTTCGCGGAGGAATTCCGATCGAATCATCGGACGGATCAATTTATGAAATACGC
The DNA here is from genome assembly GCA_036833715.1 of Eubacteriaceae bacterium. Lineage (GTDB taxonomy): Bacteria > Bacillota > Clostridia > Eubacteriales > Anaerofustaceae > JBGMEA01. The sequence continues at coordinate 2,207 of DAITPG010000279.1, forward strand.
AATAGGGTTACCCTCTGCAGATGCGGGGAATCGGGCAACAAGCCTTTTTGCGACGCCATGCATGTATCCATCGAATTCAGTGATAAGGATCTCCGTTAAATATAATAAAATTGATTGAATTTAACTGTGATTTATGTATTTTGGTAAAGATTGATGTGCCAATATGCACACACGAAGGCCGTATGGCATATTAATGTAACGAAGGAATTTGTTTATCTGGGTACAGATACCCTTCAAACAGACTTAAGGAGTTAATTATATGTCATTTAAAAATTATGAATGTGAATGGGAATTAAGCTGCGATTGTGTTTTAGTAAAGCATGAAAAAAAGGAACCGGAAAAAAAACCCGAATGTGAAAAAAAACCGGAACCGCCAAAAAAACCGGATTGCGGCTGCGATTGGTTCTTCGATAAATGCTGCCATTGCTGCTGCTGTAAGCATGAATGCAAACCGGAATATAAAGAACCCGAGAAAAAGCCCGAGCCTGAAAAAAAACCGGAACCCGAAAAATTTGAATTTTTACCTTTCTGTTTTAAGGTCATCGTTGAGCCGACCTGCTGCGACTACAAAATCCACAAATAATTTTCTTTTTGACCGCCGTAAAACGGCGGTATTTTTAATTTACATTTGTTTAAATTTCATCGGATTCTGACAATAATCAAGTTTCCAATATGCACACATTGATCGAATAAAACATATCTATGTACAGAAAGGATGCATTTTACGAATAGCTATCCGTAAAACAGTTAAAGGAGATTTCATTAGAATGCCATATAATTACAATAATCCTTATGGTTCCGGTCCTAATATGAATAATCCGAGTAGAAGACCCAATATGAGCAATCATTATGTACCCCATAATAATATGTATCCTAACAATAATTATTGCCCATATGATTCATATAGATCACCGCAATCATGCAATCATTATGATCCATGCGAATGCTGGCCGTGGGATCCGTGCGATCAATGTTATGATCCATGCGATCCTTGCTGGCAGCCATGCGATTGTTGTATTCCCGGTCCTCCCGGACCTCCGGGTTGTCCGGGTCCCAGAGGCCCGCAAGGACCTCAGGGTGAACCGGGCGCAAGGGGTGCTCAAGGTCCCACCGGTCCGCAGGGTGCAACAGGTGCCACAGGCGCAACGGGCGCAACGGGTGCTCAGGGTCCCACAGGTCCGCAGGGTGCAACAGGTGCCACAGGCGCAACGGGTGCAACGGGTGCTCAGGGTCCCACCGGTCCGCAGGGTGCCACAGGTG
>DAITPG010000280.1:0-3446 GCA_036833715.1 Eubacteriaceae bacterium
CGCTCGAATCAAGAACAACAGGGTATAAAATCCCAATCAAGAAGAACCTCGATCGTTCGGGGTTCTGATTTTATGGTTTGTCATCTGCTATTTAGTTTATATGCAGCAACCGGCAATAATCCCGCTGAGTTTCCAGCACGGCTTCGGCTATCAGGCAGTAAAAAGGGATTTCATCATGTTCGCTTTGCGCGATCCTCAGGGAGCTCATATAATCGCTTCGCAGAACGGGCGGAATGACCGCAACGCCGTATCCCGAATGGACAAGAGCGAGATTCATCAGCAGCCTTGCCGTTCTGCCGTTGCCGTCAATAAACGGGTGGATGCTTACCAAATTTAAGTGCAGCCTTGCCGCCCATTCAATGGGATGCGTATCGTTTCGCTGACTGTTGAGTTTCTCTATAAAAGTACTCATTTCAGATGCAACCTTTTCCCATTTCGGAGGGACAAAGTCGGTGCCGGTAATGATCACATTCTCCCGGCGGTAAAGTCCCGCTTCTTCTTCGTTAATGCTATAATAAAAAAGGCGGTGCATTTCTTTGATTATTTCTTCGGTGATGATGAGTATTTTTGTGCCCGATGCGATTCCCATCATATAATCATACGCTTTTGCATGACCGATGGCTTCCATATGTTCCCTGAGCGACTTTCCGCCGATGGTAATGCCTTCCTCCAGGATGACCTTCGTTTCGCTCAGCGTGAGCGTATTGCCCTCAATGGCATTGCTTGCGTAGGTGGAACCGATCCTGAAGTATTCGATCAGATCCCTGCTTTGTTTTGCGCTCAGCGGCCTGCTTTTTTGTATTTTTTCTTTGTATTCGTCTGCGCTTCTGATCAGCGCCTGCAAATCTTCTTTTGTTTTTCTCATAGCTTATCAGCCCTTATTTATTCTTAACTATTATTATAGCATAAACAAAAATTTCAAGTAAGATTTATGAATATACAAAAATTCAAAGAATTGTTAAGTATAGGAATTTACGCACGATCTTTATTTAGTATTAGAACAAAAACCGCAGCCATCGGCTGCGGTCCTTGTTCTATTTGAGCATTATCTTTATTGATTCGCTTTCAAATAATTGATCAGTCCGCCCGCTTTCAACAGTTCGCGTTCCCTTGCGGAAGCTTCCAGATGCATCGGGTAGGTTTCGTTTTTCGTTTCGTTTATCACGGTAAGCTCCGTCCTGCCGATGCCTTCGATGAGTCCGTCGATCGTGATCACATCGTCCACCGAAATTTTATCGTAATCCGCTTCGTCTTTAAACGTCAGCGGCAATATCCCGTTGTTGATGAGATTGTTTTTGTGGATGCGCGCGAAAGATTTCGCGAGCACAGCCTTTACGCCCAAATACAGCGGAGCAAGCGCGGCATGCTCTCTGCTGGAGCCCTGCCCGTAATTCTGGCCGCCCACGATGATCGAGCCTTCCGGATTTTCCTTCGCCTTTTTCGCGAAGTTTTCATCCACGGGGCGCAGGCAGAAATCCGAAAGGTATTCGATGTTAGAACGGTAGGGGAGCAGGTTTGCGTTGGACGGCATGATGTCGTCCGTGGTGATGTTGTTGCCCAGCTTGGTGATCACGGGAGCGCGCAGGCTGTCCTTCGGCGCGTACGCCTTCGGGAACGGCTTGATGTTGGGCCCCTTGATGCTTTCCTTGCTTTTATCCTTTGACGGCGCAACAAACATATTATCGTTGACCGGATATACTTCCGGCTCCGCCGCTTTCTGCTGTATTTTTCCTTCGGGAGAGGTGATCACGCCCGTCAGCGCGGAAACCGCCGCTGTTTCGGGGCTAACCAGATAGACCAAAGCGTCGTTGGTTCCGCTTCTGCCTTTGAAATTTCGGTTGAACGTGCGCAGGCTCACACCCGCGGAGCTGGGAGACTGACCCATGCCGATGCACGGGCCGCAGCCGCATTCGAGGATACGCGCTCCGGCGTTCACGAAGTCCGAAAGCGCGCCGCAGCCGATGAGCATATCGAGCACCTGACGCGAGCCGGGGGACACCGAAAAGGAAACGTCTTTATGGATCGTCTGTCCTTTGAGCGCGTTGGCTGCCGTCAGCAGATCCTCAAACGAGGAATTGGTGCAGCTGCCGATGCAGATCTGGTTGACCTTGGTGCCTTCCAGCTCCGAAACCAGCTTTACGCTGTCGGGGCTGTGCGGACATGCCGCCAGCGGCTTCAGTTCGTTCAGGTCGATGGTGATGACTTTTTCGTAAGCGCAGCCTGCGTCGGCGTTCAGCTCTATGTAATCCTGTTCGCGTCCCTGCGCTTTCAGGAATTTTCTCGTATTTTCATCGGACGGGAACACCGAGGTCGTCGCGCCCAACTCCGCGCCCATGTTGGCGATCACGCCGCGTTCGGATACGCTCAGGCTCTTTAATCCCTCGCCGAAATATTCGATGACTCTGCCCACGCCGCCTTTGACGGTGAGTATGCGCAGCACTTCCAGGATGATGTCCTTGGCGGCAACACCGTTTTGCAGTTGGCCCTTCAGTTCCACGCCCACCACATAGGGCATGTTTAAATAATAGCCGCTGCCTGCCATGGCCGCCGCTACGTCAAGGCCGCCCGCGCCGATGGCGATCATGCCGACCGCGCCGCAGGTGGGCGTATGGCTGTCGGAGCCCAGTAGGGTTTCACCCGGCTTCGAAAAGCGTTCCAAATTGAGCCTGTGGCAGATGCCGTTGCCCGCGCGCGAAAAAACCACGCCGATCTTGTCCGTGACGGACTGGATATAAATATGGTCGTCCATATTTTCGGGGCCGGTCTGCAGCATATTGTGGTCGATGTAGGCGACCGAGCATTTGGTTTTTACAGGGTCATCCGAGATCGCTTCGTATTGCAAATAGGCCATCGTGCCGGTGGAATCCTGTGTGAGCGTATTGTCGATGCGTATCGATATGCCGCTTCCCGGGATCATTTCTCCTTCCAGCAGATGGTCTTTGATGATTTTTTCCGTCAATGTCAGATTCACGCTCTTTTTTCCTCCAAGCCAAGTTCAGCGAATGCCATTTTTTTGAATTCTTTTGCGGTTTCGATTTCGGGTATATATTTTTCCACAAGGGATTTGAGTTCTTCGTTGGTGATGTTTGAGGTGCGTCCGGTCGCGTATTCTTCGTCCACCCAGTGCTTGATGGATAGTACGCGCGGGTCGTGCTTGCCGATCTTGCGTTCATCGTCCAGATGGTAATAATTGTTGATCCAGCCCGCGATGCCAGCCGTTCCGCTGGCCTGATTCACCATGATAATGATCGGGCGGTCAAGGATCTTTTTGGTGTTGAACGAATTGTAGATTTCGGGATCCTTGAGCAGGCCGTCGGCATGGATGCCAGCTTTGGTAGTATTGAAATCGGCTCCCATCAAAGGATACTTTTCATGCACAAAAAAGTCAAGCTCATCGGCAAAGAAATCCGCGGCTTTGTTGAGCAGATCAAAACGCAGGTTCTTTT
>DAITPG010000281.1:0-3444 GCA_036833715.1 Eubacteriaceae bacterium
CACAAGGTGATTTATGTGGACGAGGAAGCGCTTAAAAAGATGCATTCGTATGTGGAGCTCAACTACGGGAAATCCTACATGAGCGATCAGGAATCCGAACGCATCAACCGCGCCCTGTGCAACGGCATCCATGCCGATTGCAGCCTGCATTTTACGGACGGCATTCTGCATTCGCCCGTGTTGGTCAATTATCAGTATAAGTATTCCGAAAAGCAGAAGGACAAAAACAAGATGGCGTATTACGACAACCACCGTGTGGTCAAGCGCAACATCGCCGTGCTTACCGAGATACTCAAAAAGGCTTTTGTGATCCGCAATCAGCCGGATATCGTGACGGCGGACAGCGGCACCATTCAGCCCGCAAAGCTGTGGCGCATCGGACGCACGGCCACCGATAAATTGTTCAAAAAAACGATCCGGGCTAACGAATCGGACTTTGCGGTCGATATATTAATTGACGCAAGCGGCTCGCAGAGCCCCCGTCAGGCCAAAGTGGCTATGCAGGGGTATATCATCAGCGAGGCGCTCAGCAATGTAGGCATCCCGCACAGGGTCATGAGCTTCTGCACGTTTTGGGATTATACCATCATGCGCCGTTTCCGCGAATACGACGAATCCAGAGAAGCCAATGCAAGGCTGTTTGAGTATACGACTTCCTCCAACAACCGCGACGGGCTGGCTGTGAAGGCGGCGGCGGAAGGCCTTATCAAACGCAGGGAAGAAAACAAGATCCTCATTGTGCTCAGCGACGGCAAGCCCAACGACATGAACATCAACCGTCCCAACAGCCGCAATCCGAAGCCTTACAGCGGAAGCGCGGCCATATCGGACACGGCGTTTGAGATTCGCAGGGCAAGGGCCGCGGGCATTTCGGTGCTGGGTGTATTTGCGGGGGAAGAGCGTGATCTTGCCGCCGAAAAAGTCATCTTCGGCAGAGATTTCGCCTATATCCGCAACATATCCAACTTCTCTAACGTGGTTGGGCTCTACCTGCGAAAGCAGATCGACAATCTGTAAAATCGAAGGTTATTTCGAGTCCGTATATGGGAAATACCTTTGTCGGCAATTGGTATATTCTGTAAACATATTTAACTGCCTGTAGAAAATTTCCTTTAGTGAAAAGCTTTTATAAGCTTTTTTCAATTATTCAATTACCATGGTATACCGTATATATTATCATATTCAAAAATATTTTCAAAAAGTTGCATTTTATTTGAAAAATATGTTGTCTGATGAAAATGTTTATGATATAATTGCGTATACTATATTCAAAATTAAGAAGAAGGTGTAAAATGGCAACGTACAAAAAAGGTATCGAAACAAGAGAAAGGATCTTTCAATCTGCAAAAAAGATGTTTTACAGTTTTGGCTACAAAAGCGCCACAATTGAAAAAATAGCGGATGACGCAAAGGTTCCCATCGGTCTGGTCAACTATTACTTCAAGAAAAATGATATTCTCTCAATCATATATACGCAGTTTATACAGAATATTAAAAAATGCATCGACGACCAGGTTTCCAATCTCATCGAAAATCCGCTCCAGAAACATATCATCTTTACGAGAATCTTCTATACGATCATGCTCAGCAATGACAAAAATCGTGAGCTCTATAAAGAAATCTTCATCAACCAGCTGGTTGAAGCGGACGCAAACGACTTAATCGGCAACGAGCTGATGGACATCATCCGCACGTTCCACATCGACATCACGGAATCCATTTTCCGCAGACTGATGATTGCGGAATACGGCGCAAGACGCGAACTGCTGCTTGACCGTTATGACCGTCTCGATCCCGAAAAGAGCAAAGACTTTATCAACTTTTTGGCTACCATCTCCGTCAGACTTGCCGGCGTGGATATCAAACTGGTAATGCAGAACGTGAGAAAAGCCGAAGAAATCCTCAAATACGTAGACTTCTCGGTTGTGAAGTTCCTTATTTAATAAGAAGAATTTAGTGCAAATTTAAACCCCGCAGTGCGGGGTTTTTTGATATGAGGATTTTAGTCTAGTTAATATTTATAGATTTTCAAAACAATTAAAGAAATTCTTCAATTTGCGAATTATAATCAATAGAAGTTATTATCATTTCAGACCAACATATGCACCTATTAAAAAGTTGAGTTTGAAATGATTATGTGCTATTATTAAATAAACCTTGATTGTAGGAGTTTGTATGCATTGGGAAGATTATATTGATGAGGATTTATTAAGTAAGTTTGAATTTTTCAATTATAATCATGCGATAGAAATTTTAACACAGGCATTTCGTACAGAATGGGATGAAATTGTCGATTGCCTGCGAAAATTGGATATTACAACAGAAGATTTAAGAGAAGCAGGCGGAAACGAAACAAAAATCCCAAAAAAGTTTGATGATGTTTTATATCCGTACGGTTGGAGAGAAATCAGAATTTCCGGAGATTTACATATTAAATTTTTCCCCAGACAAGCGAATCAACGCGGAAGATTTTCGCCTACGCCTTTTGATGAGCGTATAACTGAAGGTTATATCGATGGGCACAATATTGATTTCCTTAAAGGCCGAATCTTATTTGATTTAGAATGGAACAGCAAAGATCAAACGTTTGACCGTGATTTATTGGCGATGAGAACCTATTATGATTGCGATATAGCAAGCGTAGGCATTATTATCACGCGATCTGCTGAACTGAATGATGTTTTTCGTACGGTTTATGACTTTGATGAAAAAGACAGAAAATGGAAACCTATTATGAGAAAGTATGGCGCCAGCACTACTTGGATGGGGAAACTGCAATATCGACTGGATTCCCGCCGCAATGGTGGTTGTCCGATTTTAGCTATAGGAATTAAGAAAAAATGTATTTCGGATTGGAAAGAAGGATATATTGATGAACATAATTCAGGAAACCTCAATTAATTTATTAAATTTTTGCGGGAATAAAAAATATTCCACTATCTATGCTGATCCTCCTTGGCGTTTCCAAAATCGTACGGGAAAGGTAGCTCCTGAAAATAAAAAGCTGAACCGATATGAAACCATGTCTTTGGAAGATATCAAGAATTTACCGGTGAATGAAATAGCTGCATCAAAAAGTCATTTATATCTATGGGTTCCAAATGCGTTATTGCCTGAGGGATTGGCTGTTATGAAAGCTTGGGGATTTGAATATAAGGGTAATATTGTTTGGGAAAAAGTCCGCAAGGACGGAGAGCCGGACGGCAGGGGGGTGGGATTTTATTTTCGCAATGTAACTGAAATACTTTTGTTTGGCATTCGAGGAGATAACAACAGAACATTAGCTCCTGCGCGTTCCCAAGTTAATTTAATTCGTACGCAAAAACGCGAACATTCACGTAAACCCGATGAGATAGTCCCTATTATAGAGAGTTGTTCATCAGGTCCGTTCATTGAATTATTTGCAAGAGGTGATCGTGAGGGCTGGGATATGTGGGGGAATCA
>DAITPG010000282.1:0-3443 GCA_036833715.1 Eubacteriaceae bacterium
AAAAAGAGATACGAAAACAAATAATCGGTTTATTTTAAACTTGTTTATTCCGGTTCGCACTCATGGTTTATCGAGAGATCGATAAGCCTTTTTTGTTATTGATTTAAATCGGACAATAGCTGTTAATGAATCTGCAGCTATATCCCCGAATCAATAACGAATATGATGCGCGGATGACTATATTTTTTGATTATCAATTTGGATGAAAAACGAAATTCTATGAATTGATTTGATATTCTAATTAATATTTAAGATTATATGTTTACAATGGGTAATGATTACATAGAAGCAGGTGATTTATGACCCAAAAACTCAAAATCATTACCGATACCGGGGCCGACCTTATGCCGGAGCACTTAGCCGGCAAAGACATTGAAGTGCTGCCCATGGAAATTGAGATCAACGGAACCGAACGGAAAATGTCCGACAAAATCGATATCGTTGAAATGTATGAAAATATGAAGAAAAAAGCGGTATATAAAACCTCGCAGGTGAGCCTGGAAGCGTTTTTGACCTGCTTTGAAAAGTATGCCAAAGCAAACGTACCCGTCTTATATTTGGGCTTGTCATCGGGGCTTTCGGGCACGCATTCCGCGGCTATGCTGGCCGCGCAGGAAGTAAAAACCGCCTATCCCGACGCGTATATTGAAGTATTGGATACCAAATGCGCGTCCATGGGTTACGGACGCATTGTGCTGGAAGCGTACGAAATGATCCAAAACGGCAGATCGATCGAGGATGTGCTTGACCGCGCGCGCTATCTTAGCAGCCACATGGAGCATTTGTTTACCGTAAGCTCGCTGGAATATCTGGTGCGGGGCGGCCGTCTTTCGGCTGCGGCAGCCGCTGTGGCGGGCACCCTTAATATAAAGCCCATCATCAACGTAAACGAAACGGGACATCTGGTAACCAAAGAGAAAATACGCGGAGACAAAAAGCTCAAGCAGCGCATGGCCGACCTTGCGGCGGAGCTTATGGGCGGACTTGCGGATCAGGATGTTTACATCGTGCACGGCAACGATTTAGCGCTTGCCAATGAAATGATCGAGCTGATCAAAGAAAGAATCTCCGTAAAAAGCTTTACGACCTCCTATATCGGCTGCACCATCGGCAGCCATTCGGGCCCCGGCACCGTGGGCATCGTATTTATCAATCCAAACAGAGTTTAGCTCATTAAAAAGTATCCGCTTGGTTGCGGATACTTTTTTTAGTAGGTTATTTTTTGCCCGCTGTCTGCGGTTCTTTTTTTGTTGATCTCATAGAACCCTTTTTAGCCGGAGCGGACTGCGCCGGCGCCGACTGCGGATTTTCAAACTTGGGCGCTTTGGAATTTTTGGCGCTGAAATTCTGTCCGCCGGGGGTCGATAGGTTAAAGTACAGCGTGGAGTCCTTGGTAACACCCCAATCCCGGAGCGAACCGGTGTCCTGAATCTTGTTGAACGCTTCGCGGAACATGGTGTTGTGCGCTTCTTCGCGGTTCAATAAAAAGTCGATGGTCTCCCGCACGTATTTGTCGTTGATCTGCCTGTACAGATATTCATAAGTGACTTTTGCTCGCTGTTCGCCAGCGATGTTTGAGAGCAGGTCAGCCGCAAGGTCGCCTGTGGAATCGATATAAGCTGACGTAAAGGGATATCCCGAAGCGTTGGTGAGCATGGGCGTAAGGCCCGAAAGCACATGCGCTTCTATGGAGCCGACTTCTGCACCTTCCACATCAAGATCGCTGCCGTACAGCATATTGGCCGTGGTAGCTACCATTTCAAGATGGCCGAGCTCCTCCGCCGCTATATCCAAAAACAAATCCTTGATGGCTTTGTCATGGATGCGGAAGCTTTGGGAAATATACTGCAATGCCGCGCGCAGCTCGCCCGTGGTGCCGCCCATTTGTTCCTGCATCATTACTGCATAGGTGGGGTTCACCTTTTGTATCTTAACGGGCCTAAGCAATTTTTTGTCATGTTTAAACATAATTCTGCCTCCAATTACATATTCCCTGTTAATATTCCCTGTTGAGGCATTTAATATACTTTTAAAGGGACGACAAAATGATACTGTAAAAAAAAGACCGCTGACGCAGTCTTTTGGGATTATTATCCTATAGCTTTATAATTACCGCGCAGTCGGCACGGATGGAGTTATATTAGAATTTAAGTTCGCCCAGCTTTTCCACATATTCCTCGCTGCACATCCCCTGTTCAAAGGTATACATGTGGCTCATCATGGAGCAGGCGCAGTCGATGGCAAAAAAAGTAAACGGACATCCGCTGCCTTCGCCCAGTCGCATTTTTAGATTGAACATGGGATTAAGGTTCATCTCATCGCGGATGATGCGATAGCCGACCTCCTCGGTAATATGGGATTCGATCACATACTGCTTGATCCTATCGTTGAGCTTATAGGCAACAAAAGCGGCGACGGAGCTGATGTAGCCGTCGATGACAGCAGGCACCTTATAATAAGCGCAGCCGATGAATACGCCGACAAGGCCCGCGATATCAAGCCCGCCCACCTTGGCAATCACATCGATGGGGTCGCTTTGATCCGGCGCATTGAGTTCGATGGCGTGGCGGATGAGTTTGACCTTGTTTTCATAAGCCTCATCGGTAAGGCCCGCGCCCCTGCCGACGGCGAGCGAGGGATCGGCTTCGGTGAGCGCGCAGATGACCGCCGTACTGCTGGAGGTGTTTCCGATACCCATTTCTCCCGTGCCGATGACCTGATATCCCTTGTCCATGGCATCCTTGACGGCTTCTATGCCCACGAGGATCGCCTGCAGGGCTTCATCATAGCTCATGGCAGGTCCTTCAGAAAAGTCTGCGGTGCCCCTGCGCACCTTTTTATTAATGATATTTTTATCGTGAACGTCGGCATCGACGCCGATGTCATAGATCAACAGATCGGACTTTGAAACCCTGGAAAAAACGCCCACGCCGGTGACGAGCTTCGAAAAACATTCCGTCATGCTCTTGGTGATCTCTTTGGGAGCGGAAGACACGCCTTTGGCGGTGATGCCGTTGTCGGCGCTCATCATGATGATGCATTTTTTGCTCAGATCATTTTTAACGCTTCCCGTAATGGACGCGATTTGGATGGCAATCTCTTCGATTCGACCGAGGCTCATCGGAATTTTTAAAAGGGCTCCGTTGTACGCTTCCGCTTCGGCCTTTGCCTGTTGGTTGACATCAGAAATTCCGCTGATGTAATTTTGGACTTGCTGCTTTAAATCCATCGTTTTCTCCTTTTCTTCGGCGATGTAAGCCTAAAAAAAGCTTACGGAAATAAATCCATAAGCTTTACCTTTACTTATATCGCTTGATCCTTTGGGCAGGTCTCCTGACTCGGCTTCATCGATGCCGCGCCTTCCCGTTGCCGGTGGCTGTTGCGGACATCTCGGGCATTACAGTGGCGGGGTCGTCAGGGGTTTGCACCCTGTTTCCTATTCT
>DAITPG010000283.1:0-3403 GCA_036833715.1 Eubacteriaceae bacterium
CACTTAAGATTAATCTTTAGAATCTATATAATTTAAGATTAAACAGAAGAATCAGTTCATTATTAGAAACAATCATCTATCCATTCATATAATATATAGCAGACTAAGTATATAAATGGAGAATAGATATGTGGGATTCAACTAATCATTTTGGCATTTTAGCAGAAAATTCGCTTCAACAAATAAGTATTTTTGATACGGATACGCTGACGGTTATTCAATCGATACCGTTGGGGGCAGAATTATATGATGTTGCGCTGACCCGAGATTGTCAACGGGTGGTTATAACGTCTTATGAAGGCAAAACTTTCTTTCAAATTGATTTAAGCGGAAAATACGGCGAATTGATCGGTCGCTATACCGTAGATACTTTTCTAGAAGATGTGGATTTGACACCGGACGGCCGATTTGCGGTTTCCGTAGACGGCGGTGCTGAAAATCAAAATATCGTGTCATATTCCTTAGAGCAAAATATTGTGGTATCCAGCCTGCCTGCAGAGGCGCAGGCTGTTGCCATCTCACCAACCTGCAACGGATTGGTATTGGCAAGCATTGAAAAAAATCAAAGCGTCCGTCGCTATGAAATCAATAATACCGGTCAGCTTTTCAATTCGGAACAAGAGATTCTTGTCGGACAGTTGCCTATCAATATCATTTTTAATCAAGATGGAAATTATGCTTTTGTTTTAGATTTTACAGGGTATATTACCGTGCTCAGCACTATTATTCCTCATGAAATCAATATAATATCAACCTTACCCACAATTGACAATCCAAATTGCATGGCTATTTCCAAAAACAGTAAACATTTTTTTATTTTAGGAAAGGACAGCGTTTCCATTTATGATTTCGATCCCATTGCCGGGCATTTGGCATATTTGAGATCATTTCAGCATGGGCTCCAAATTACCCCATATTATGGCGTGGATCAGATAACGCTTGATCAAAGTGAAAGCAGGCTGTTTATTTCCGCCGTTGGCCAGCTTGCAGTGTTTACAACCTACGGCACGCGGCTCGGAACGGTGAATGGCGTTGAGGGTCCGGGAGGAATAGCGATTTGTTCATGCATGCCGGCTTATCGTCCTTACTGTTATCATACAAACCGATATCATTGAAAAAAATAAAAAAGCAAAATTGCTTGTCAATACGTTTCAATGAAATATATTCTTTTTAGCTAGGACGTAGCAGCATCAAAATCACAGCGGTTACATACGTCCATGTCCTTGAAATTAAAAATCGAAAGCGTTGATAAAATCAATGAATTGTTCGCATAATTTTTTGCAAAACTCAGTCGGGAAAAGGTCGGGAAAAATTTCAAAACCTTTAAAAAGTAAAAAAATAAGCCCTCGAAAATGGCTTACATAAAGGATAAAATGGCACGCCCGGAGGGACTTGAACCCCCGACACTGCGGTTCGAAGCCGCATGCTCTATCCAACTGAGCTACGGGCGCACTGATTTCGATAGTTATTCTAACACAGCAGCAAAAGAAATGCAATAAAATCGTAAATCTAACGAAAATAGCACGTCAATTTTTTGAATGCGAGACTATTTTTTCTTTCGCTTTGCGATATTTCTCCGCTCTTTCGATGTCATCGGCCGTGGGATGTTCTATTCGTGACAGATCCATATTGTCAGCCAAATCATTCAGCTTTACCCTGCACGCCAACGGATTATCTAATAGTCGTGCAATAAACGCATCGTATGTTTCATTTTTTCCGCGCGTCAGCTTATTGAGCGCCGATAGTACCCTTTCGTTAAATCCTTATTTACGTAAATCGGTTTCGGTAATTTCGCTGTCTTCCAACACATCATGCAGAACTCCGCAAATCATCTCCTCCTCATCCGTACCTTTTAACATCACGCGCAAAGGATGCAGAATGTATGGCTTTCCTGCTTTATCGATTTGTGACTCATGTGCCAAAACCGCAATTTTTATCGCTTTATTCAACATCAGCTTTTTCTCCTTAATCTAAATCAACTAAAAATTCATGTATCCGTTCGGCATATTCTTCAGCCCTTAAAATAAACGCAAGATGACCGCCCAGGATGTCGGTGCGTATGATCGGGTTCGGCATTAAATCGATCAAAGCGTTTTGGGTGGCATCGTCAAACGTATGGTCATCCTCCGACAGCAATAACAGCACTTTTCCGTTAAGATAAGCGAAATCCTGTTTTCTGATATCACTTTGGTTCATAAGATCGACCATTAATCCGCACATATGTCTTTGATAGTAATTGGTGAATCGGGGATATATATAATCCGTTAAATCCATTATATAAGACTTATCGTTATTGTCATATCGATCCATGCTTTTTTCCAGCCGCTTTAATATCGGCCTTTTTATTTTGGACAATGGGGCAATTCGGGTAAGCAGGATCGCTCTCTTCAGCTTTCGCATCATTGCGATCATCGGCATCTTGGCAGTATCGCACATATCGCAGTCAAGACATCCTGTATTGGATAATACAAGTCCCGCTGTAATATCGGGATGCCGTTTTGCGATCACTTGCGCCAGCAAACCGCCGTAAGACTGGCCTATAAAAAAAGCGTTCTGAATGCCGAGCTCTTCTAAAAGAGCCTTTATTCCTTCTGCAAGCAGAGCATTGTTTTGGGTTTCTAAAGGATAATTAAATGTCAATACTTGATAATTTGGGGCCAGCATAACGAATTGTTTATAAAACAAATCGGAAATGCCAAGGCCGCCGATCAATAAAACAAGGGTTCTTTTTCCCTTGCCGCCAAATCTATAATGAAAATTAAGTCCGTTGATTCGGATGTGCTGAAGAGGATAAGTTTTTTCATACTCTTTGAATTCTTGTAAAGCTTCCATCCTGTTTCCTTAGGAATTTATAAATATTTATAACAAAAAATCCTTGATAATTTCAAGGATCCATAATCATATTGGTGCGGATAAGAGGAGTCGAACCTCCACGCCGTAGGCGCTAGATCCTAAGTCTAGTGCGTCTGCCAATTCCGCCATATCCGCTAGTGCTTTCCTATAATAGCAAATATCATCGCAAATGTCAATACGAAACAAGGAGTAACACTTATTGCTGCTCTTTCATCATGGTAAGCAGGATTCTGCTGTAGGATACAAATGCCAGCAGCATCAATACAACAGTTAAATAAATGGAATAAACAGCGTAAGGGATTTCAAACAGAATCAGCGCTGCGCTCAAATAAAAACAGCCCGTTGCGGTCTTCCCCCATTTATTGGCAGGTATGATATTGGTCTTTAAAATTTTCTTTAAAAACAAAGCGCCGATTGCCATAATCACTTCTTTGGCTAAAATAATGACAAATATGATTTTGGGCACCATGTTTTTTATACATAAAGCAAGAAGTATGGCTAATTGAGTCATCTTATCCGCCAACGGATCGAGGATTTTGCCAAGTTCGGT
>DAITPG010000284.1:0-3362 GCA_036833715.1 Eubacteriaceae bacterium
ATAGGATGATCGACATCAATTTGTAAAATGTGAGGGAGTAGGATGAAAACCGCAATCAAATATCAATTAATCGCACTTAGCAAACCCACGGCTCTGTTTTATTGTACATTGACCGTTATCTATTTGGGATTTGCGCTTATATTTTCCCCCAACCTGTTTTACAGGGTGGATGTAAGCGGTTTGGGCGGGGCGTGGATCGCTTCCATGATCTTCGTCTTTGTGATGGGTATCGCATTATTTAAGGAAAACTTTAAAATGTTTATCCAAAACAGGCAAAGCCGGCGGACGGTACTGTTCAGTTATGTTTGCGCTCTGATGATTCTGTGCGCGCTGATGGCCCTCGCCGGTCATTTATTCACAGCGCTCATCCAAGCTGCCGCGGGGCGCATTCCCAATGAGCTTTCCCTGTATCGGTCAAGTGAATCTTTTAGCGGCTTTGCCTTTTGGTTTGAGGCTTATCTGTGGAGATTTTCTCTGTTTACCCTCTCGGGGATGCTGGGTTATATGACCGCGCTTGCGTATTACCGCATGAGCAAATCCCATAAAATAATCGTATCCGTCGGCGTGCCGACGCTGCTGGTCGCGCTCTTTCCCATTCTGGATCATTTTTGCTTCAACTACGCCATCGGCAACGTGCTGTTTTTGCTGTCGCAATTTCTGCTGTTCAGCCCCTATATCGCAGCCGCTGTATCCTTGTCGGCTGCCGCAGCGGCAGGCGCGTTCAGTCTGCTATTGATCCGAAAAGCGGCTGTGAAAGAATAGTCTTGTCTGAGCTTATCAATCGAAAGGACGGTCGCATGAAAGCTGCATTAAAATACCAATTCCATAACTCAAAGAAATTTTTGTTGCCGTTGTATCTGCTGATTTACGCGGTATTTGCGCTCGGGATCCTTATGCTTATTTTCTTTAGCGAGACCATGCAGCAAAACGCGGGCAAAAACGCAATTTTGTTTTATTTTTTAACAAGCTTTTATCCGATGATGATTCTGTCTGTACTCAATACGAGCCTTTATCGGGAAACGTTCAAATTGCTGGTTCAGCATCAGCTTTCCAAAAATCAAATCCTGCTTTCGTTTTTGCTGAATAACATTCTTTGCGCCGCCATTCTATCTGCGCTGAATACGATCCATATTTATTTTACATTGAATTTGCCTGCATTTGATCCCATACGCGCTTTTTTGATCCAATATTTCGGTAACCTATTTGCTAAAACGGATCTTGTGTCGATGGCCGGCGCCCTGTTCAAAAGTTTTACGGTAAGCTTGCTGATCGGCATGCTGGGTGTGTTGACAGCCGCTCTGCTGTTTCGCATGAGCAAAAGCAGAAGAACCGTTTTTTCGTTCGCAGGCTTTATTGTATTTGTTTTTCTGTTTCCATTGCTCTATGATTACATGCTGTCGGCGGATTCATTCTTCTATTCCGTTATTCGCATCGCAGCTTTGCTCGCCGCAACGGCGCTCAGCCGGCTGATCATGCATAAGACATCCGTTTAAACGGCTTCGGCTGAAAATGAAAAGGGGAGGGTATAACAATGAAAACATCGTTCAAATTCCATATGCAGGCAAAGAAAAAGCCTGTGGCCGTTTATGTTGTGGTCATTTATTCTTTGATTCTTTTAGACAGATTCATAGAATTGGGTTTCTTCACGGGGATCGAACTTGCGGGCATGCTGTTTATGTTCATCGTTGGATTGATGGGGTTTAAAGATGAATTTAAAATGCTGCAGCAGAACGGAAAAACCAGAAACCAAGTGTTTGTTGCCGCTCTGTTCAGCTTTCTGGTTTTTTCTGTTTTGTTTACTTTCATGAATTATTTAACGGTTGAAGCGCTTAAAATCTATACCAATTATTCAACGGGAGATTACGGGCTTTTGTTTTACCTGTACCGAAGTTTTATTCTTTACTGCTGTTTCGGCCTATTCGGGTATGGTCTTTCCGCTCTGTATTATCGGCTGGGCAAAGGCGGAAAGATCCTTTTATCCGTCAGTATTCCCATCCTATTATCCTTTGTTTTGCCCCGTGCCGACGATGCCCTGCTCAGAGGAAAGCTGCATACTTGGTTTGTTCAGATCATTGACTTTACGCAAAACGAAATAGCGGCAGTGCCGTTTATTTCCCTAAGCTTGTTTGCGTTGATTGTTGCCAGTGTCATAAGCTGGCTTGTCATACGAAGGACGCCGGTCAAGTAATGATATTCAGGCAAATTAAAAAATCGCCATTTCGGCGATTTTTTGCTTTATATTCTTTCAAACAAGATTCCCAAAGTATTCGGCCCGCAATGATTGGATATAGTGCAGCCGGCGATGGTTTGAATGATTTCTTTAAAATCGGCGTATTGTTTGATCGTCGCAACGGCGGTTTCGATCACCTCCGCCGAGCAGCCGGTATGCGTGATAAAAATCTTCTCGTAATTGATATCAGCACGGTCCTTTAAGCGGTCGGTCACGTAATCCTCAACGGCTCCTTTGTAATTGCCGCGGTATTTTTTGCCTACGCTCATTTTGCCGTCGATCACTTCAATGCAAGGCTTCAGCTTCAACAGGTTGGCTCCCAGCGCGGCAACCGACGAGCAGCGCCCGCCCATATGTAAATATTTCAGTGTGTCGATGATAAAGCTTGCTTCCACCTTTTGCGTATTTTGGGCCAGCTTTTTTACAATTTCAGCGGCGTCCAATCCGTCCCGGGCCATGCGCGCGGCATCGATGGCGATGTGTCCGCTGCCTGTGGAAAGGTTCAGCGAATCCACCACATAAATATTTTTAAATTCCTCCGCGGCCAAAACCGCGTTTTGATGACAGCACGAAAAATGATTGCTGATATTCACTACGATCACGGCATCATATTCATCCGTGTACCGTTTGTAAAACTCTATATAGTCGACCACGTTGACCGCCGAGGTGGTGCATACGCCTTCGCCGTTTTCTACGTTTCTGAAGATGTCCTGCGGCGTAATGTCCACGCCGTCCTTAAAGGATTGGCCGTTTTTGATGATATAGAGCGGTATTAGGGTGATATCGTATTTCTCCAAAAGCTCCTTGGATAAGTCGCATGTGCTGTCCGCTAGTATTTTGATTTTCATGATAGGTCCTCCGGCTTCCCCACGTTTCTACATTACAGTATAAACGCCCATTCTTAGAATTTACTTAATACCAAAACTATCAAACCGCTTTTTTCGGCCGTCGTTTAAACCTATTAGCCCGAATCATGGGTTTGATAAAGCTTTTCATTGATAGTTAAGCCATACGGTAGGCTTTGTAAAAAATGAAATTTCATGAAAGGCAAACCGTTAAGGGAAAAGCGACGCCAAGCCATATTCGGACTGCAGGGAAGAAACTCTGACTCTGGCACAAAGAGAAAAGCCCG
>DAITPG010000285.1:0-3318 GCA_036833715.1 Eubacteriaceae bacterium
ATATTCTAGTCTGATATTTTATATGCTTGTAAGGTAATGGTATTTTTTATTTTTAACGGCGATGAACACATCCTCAAAACGCCCAAGCCCTTCACGTTCAGTCTCACCGAAATACTGAACGGCAGCCTGCTCTCCCCAAGCGCCGGGAAGACCCTGATAAGCGATCTTAAGCTCAGTTGTAACGGGTTCTCTCGCTTCGGGCAGAAGCGGTTCCTCTTCCTTGTGATCAAGCAGCTGCTTTCTCTGCCGCAGCTTTGATAACCCCATTAATGAACGCATATAGGCGATGGTTTCGCCTTTATATTCGGTATCGACGAGGGATACAGCGCGGTCCACGATCGCCTGTTCTCTTTTTTCGTCCGTCAAGCCGATATTGCCTTCCCTTTTGATTTCGGCAACCTTGTCGCTGATCTGCATTCGTCGTTCGAATAAAGAGATCAATTGATTATCGAGAGAATCCAATTCTCCTCGGATCGCCAATAATTTTTCTTTACTGTCCATGTTTTCTCCTTATACCGTTATTGCCGCGTGAACGGCGCTGATTTTTTTCATAAGCTTATGGAAGACTTCGGGCGTAATGGATTGCTGCCCGTCACAAAGCGCTTCCTCGGGTTTATTGTGCACTTCAATGATCAATCCGTCCGCTCCGGCCGCCACGGCTGCAAGCGCCATCGGTTCCACCAGATACCAATAACCCGTTCCGTGGGAAGGATCTACGATCACGGGCAGATGGGTTTTTTTCTGAAGCACCGGGATAGCCGATAGATCAAGCGTATTTCGTGTAGCCGTTTCAAAGGTGCGTATGCCTCGTTCGCACAGGATGATCTGCGTCGTGCCTCCGGACATGATATATTCCGCCGCCATCAGCAGTTCCTCGATGGTTGAAGACAGACCGCGTTTTAGCAGTACGGTTTTTTTAAGACGCCCTACTTCCCTTAATAGCGGAAAATTCTGCATATTGCGGGCGCCGATCTGTATGACATCGACATCCTCTTCAAATGCCTTTAAATATTCCTGTGACATGATTTCCGTCACGATGGGCAGCCCTGTTTTTTGCCTGGCGATCTTCAATAACGTCAGGCCGTCAAGTCCCAAGCCCTGAAAGGCGTACGGAGAAGTGCGCGGTTTGAACGCGCCGCCGCGCATAAAGCCCGCGCCGGATTTATTGATGTCGTGCGCGATGGATAAGATCTGCTCTTCGCTTTCAACGGAGCAGGGTCCCGCGATCACCGAAAAATGGCCGCCGCCGATTTTTCTTCCCGATACATCGATGACCGTATCCTGCGGATGGAATTTCCTTCCGGCAAGCTTATAGGGTTCCGATACCTTCATGATGGATTGCACAAAACTCAGTCTTGAGATCGATTCTGGCGACAGCGTGGATGTGTCTCCGGCAAGACCGATCATGTGAGTGGTTTCTCCGATGATGTCCTGCAATACAAAACCGAGAGCCTGCATATTTTTGCGAAACAGTTCGATTTCATCCTGTTGGACATCCTGTTTTAATATGATAATCATTGTTCTTCTACCTTTCGTTTGATAAATTCGGCTGCGCCATGGCGCATGGATTGAAGATTGATTGCATGGCCGATAAAGATTTCATCTGCCAAAAAGGCTTGATCCATCAGCATGCCGAGCCCTCCGAGGGTGTAAAGCCCGAGCGCTTGCGCCTCTGCCAACAGCCGCGTCTTGATGGGATAATAGATCAGATCGCAGACAAGCGTGTCTTTTTTCATTTGGGTCAAAAAATTGAAGTTTTCGAAATCGCTGCCGGCATTCTTCATTCCGAGCGGTGTTGCGTTGATCAGAATTTGCGCTTCGGCGCAGTAAGTATTCAAACTGTTATCCGTCATATCATCAAATTGAACTTCCGTTTGAGGATATAAGGACTTGATGTTTTCGCAAATGGCTTTGGCTTTGCCTGCGGTTCTTGCAAGAACAACGATCCGGTTCGGCTTTTCAGAAGCGATTTTTAATGCAAGGATGCTTGCCGCGCCTCCCGCACCCAAAAGCACAATGCTTTTATCCGCAAATGAATATCCTTCTCCCTGCACAGATGTGACAAAGCCGTTTCCGTCGGTGCTGTAACCGATCAATTTTCCGTTGAGATTGGTTACGCTATTGACAGAACGGACCCTTGCAGCCGCATCGTCGATTTCATCCAAAAACGTAAGAATATCCGATTTGTGCGGCATCGTTATATTAAAGCCGTCATAGCCCTCATTGCGCACACGGTTTATCCAAGTTTGCAGCTCTCCCTTTTTGACCGTTACACGCTCATAAACAGCGTTTGCGCACAGTCGGTTGAGTACGGGCAAATGAAGATCGGGCGATAAGCTGTGCGAGACAGGGTCGCCAATCACGGCCAGTTTGAACTCGCGTTTTGATGTTTGTGTTATTTTTTGAAGGCAACTAAGTGCCGATTCTTTGTTTTTATTTTCGATTCTATAATCCGAATAGGTTGCGTAAAGCGGCAGCCGCTGCTTATGCAGCTGCAATATCCTGTTCGGGTCGTTTTTCATTAAAGGCCTTGCTTCGGTTTGGATGTCTTTTGAGATTGCCGCGGGATCGCGGTCAATAAAGGCAACAACTCCGCTTCTGCGCAGGGCGCTCATATTTTCTTCTCTCAATACGATACCCCCGCCGCACGAAATTACCGTGTTTTTTAACGAAGCAGCTTCGGCTGCCGCCGCTGTTTCGGCCCTTCGAAAATGATCCTCGCCGTATTTTGCAAATATCTCGGTGATCGGCATTCCCAGTTTTTGCTCGATAACCGAATCCAAATCGATAAAATTCATTTTGAACAAATCCGCCAGCTTTCTTCCGAGCGTTGTCTTTCCGCAGCCTGGCAGTCCGATAAGTACAATGTTTTTCATAAGCACAGCTCCCATTTATCAAGAATGCATATGGCAAGCGCCGCTTCAACGACAACTGCTGCACGCGGCACGATGCAGGGGTCATGGCGTCCGTGAACGGTAAGGAGATCATTTTGCATGGTTTGCAGATTGACGGTAAGTTGCTCTTTGGCAATGGACGGCGTGGGTTTAAAAACTACGGAGCAAACCATCGGCATCCCGTTGGTAATGCCACCGTTGATTCCGCCGTTGTGATTCGTTGTCGTGATGATTGTTCCGTTTTCGATTCGGATCGGGTCGTTGGCTTCGCTGCCCTTCATCCTTGCAAGTTTGAACCCGCTGCCAAACGATACGCCTTTGACGGCGGGGATCGAAAACATTATAGAAGCGACCGCGCTTTCCATGGATCCAAAAAAAGGTTCTCCCAATCCAACCGGTAACCCTTCAACACGGCATTCAATGA
>DAITPG010000286.1:0-3290 GCA_036833715.1 Eubacteriaceae bacterium
AAGGAGTAATCCCTGGTGCTGCGAGGTGACGGGGATTTTTATTTTATTCCATTAGGAACTATATGTTCCTCCAAGAAAAAATAAATTATTTTCGTTCTTATTTTCCATTTTTTGATAAATATTTAAATATTGAATTTACGGCCGATTACAGCAATACCGGCGACCCTTCAGAGCCAATAAAGCTAGCGCTTCAGAAAAATTATGAATCTATGGAGGAAAAAACACTTCAAGTCAGCCTTGCGGACAGAAAGAATTTAGACAAACAGCTGGCCGAGGGCATCGGCGTGCGATATTTCAACCCTGACGGTACGGAAAGGGCTCAGGCGCCAACGGAAGCGGATAATAAGATTGACACCGCAAGCGGGCTTACGGTATTTGAGCGCAATTACTGCTCGGATCACTTCCTTATTGAAAAAAAATTGACGGATACCGATCCTCGCGAAATTTTTCTTGTTTTTGAAAACACTTCCGATATCAAATATAAAAGCGTTACGATAACAGGAAATCTGTACGACAAAAACGAAAAAGTTATTGCAAGCTTTACTGAAATCGTAGAGAATCTAAAGGCGGGCGGAACCAAAGAAATTTTATTATCTAAAAATTACGCCCAGGCCGCCGATTTCAAAGTGACCACGATTGATTTGTACACTGAAAAACTGCTTACGGATCGGTATTTTGTTTTTGATTAAAGCAGTCTTGTAGGCTGACAGGTTCGTAATCATTCGAGGAGAATTAATGTGCCCAGTTGTCTCAATATTTTTGAAAGAACACCCAAAACCAACTGCAAACAATGCGGAGAAGCTACCTGCATGGCTTTCGCACAAAAAGCGGAAAGCGGAGCAGTAAAGCTTGAAGCGTGCCCGTTTCTTTCTTTTGATGCAAGCGATATGTCCCGATATACTGACGCAGAAAAGAAAGAAAAGCATGTAATCATCCGTCTGCCGAATATCACAAAATGGGAAGTCTATACGCTGACCCCTAGGACGGACTGCAAGCAGTGCGGCTTTCGTTCTTGCGTTGAATTCTCCGAGGTGACGGTCAGGGATGCGGCATTGATCAGCCTGTGTCCGTATATCAAGGAGACGGTATGGTGGCTTACGCCGAGGACGGATTGCGCGGAATGCACATATCCGCCGTGCGCCGAATTTGTAAAGGCCGTTGCATCCGGCAGGGTATCGCCGGTGAACTGTCCCCATACGGTGAGGCATCAAAAAGAGGATAATTATACAACTCAAGCTCCCAAAAGCGCCAAACAATCAAAGCTCGAAACAGACAAAGAAAAAGATGTTCCGCTGCAAAAAACAGCGCGGGATTTTATTAAGGAAATAGAGAAAGCAAACGACCGCATCGCTGATGAAGCCATATCCGCCGATCTATCCGCCATTGCCGCTCATGTGACAGATATCTATGAAATGGCGTCGCGCACAGCGGAAGCGCAGAGAACGATACGCAAATTCAACAGCATATATCTGCCCAAAACGATCAAGCTATTAGGCATGTATATCGAATTGGACGGCCGCAAAGCGCAGACAGTCTCCGTTCTAAGCGCGAAATCCGAGATCGGGCAGGCAATTGCCGGCGCAAGGCAGGCTTTTGAACAGTTAAATGAAGATTTGCTGGCGCAGATGTCGTTGGACACGGAAGCGGAGATTGCTGCATTTAAAAGTATGCTTGCCATTGACGGGTATTTGGATGAGAATAAGATGGAGATGCCGCAGGATAATGAATAGCCTGCGCATCCAATGATCAATTGCTGCCTTACCGGCAGTTTTTTTATAGTTTCCTTAATAATATTAATATTGACTTTAATAATATTAAAGCATATACTGGTAGTGAAAGGATGATCGATTTTGGACGAATTGCCTATTTGGGTCAAGAACCTTAAAGAAGAAGATTTCAATTTCATATTGCAGTTCATTAAGTTTTCTGGCTCGCTGAAGGACTTGGCGAATTATTACAACGTGACGTATCCGACGATACGTCTGCGCCTGGACCGCCTTATCGAGAAGATCGCGCTGTTGGAAGAAAACAGGGACGACGCGTTCGTGTATCTGGTGAAGGAAATGGCCATCGACAACAAGATCGATTATAACAGCGCCAAGACGATCATCGCGGCGTACAGGAAGCAAAAGGGGGAATGAAATGGATACGGTCTTCACGATTGTAGCCGCATTTACGATGATTCTGATCTCGATGCCTTTTGCATGTATAACGGCATTTAGTCAGTGTTGGCTCTCATCAAGGGCGAACCGTAAATGCGGATTGATTATTCCTTGCGGTTATCTTGTGATCGGTATCCTATTTTATTTAGCATTTTCTTTGACGGGTTACCTTAAATACGGAGAATTTGTTACCATTAATAACGAATCCATCTTTTTTGCCATTGAATCACATATAGCGATTTTGACGGCTATTAATCTACTGATCTTCGCGTTATGCCGGGCTTGTCTTAAAACCAGTGAAACGAAACATACGAAAGCAGGACATCCTGCTTCCGAACCGCCTTATCGAGAAGATCGCGCTGCTGGAAGAAAACAAGGACGACACGTTCGTGTATCTGGTGAAGGAAATGGCCATCGACAACAAGATCGATTATAACAGCGCCAAAACGATCATCGCAGCTTACAGGAAGCAAAAAGAGGAATAAGGATGATCACACTTAGCAAATAGAAAATCGTAAACAAATGGTTAAGGAGAAATGATATGCCTGATTTTTGGGATATGCTCATTTTATTTACAGTCTGGCCTGTGCCTGTATTAATTCTCACGACTCTCAATATCATATTATCCACTAGAAAAGATTTCAGGACGGGGCTTGTTATACCGTCAATGTATATCGTCGTCATCGCGCTTGTATTTGCGCAATCTTTTGTTTTAGGCAATGATCATGACCGATCGATCATTTATTCAAGCGATCCCATATTTTTTTATGTCTATGTTTTGGGCGCATTGTTTATATTTGAATCCGCCGTGACTTTTATTTGCAGAAGGATCGTAAAACGCAAAAAGCTGAAGTATAAATCTGAATTGTCGGAATAACGACTGATTAACGGAAAGGAAAAATAAATGAGCAGTATGATTTTAATTATGATGAGTTTGGTCTTGGTACTGCCCGCGGCGGCAATCGTGTTTTTGATCGTGCGCGCAGCACTGAAAAATAAAAAGGCGTCCGAAGCGGAGGCGCAGTTAGAAAAAACGGCGATCAAAGACCTTTAAAAGCTAAGGGGGATTGGATATGTCATTCGGTTTGAATATAATCTTATTTTTTATAACGGTGCCGTGGTACGCGC
>DAITPG010000287.1:0-3279 GCA_036833715.1 Eubacteriaceae bacterium
TTAAAGCCCCCAAGCATTGATTTTATCAGCCAAATCATCCATAGCCTCATCCGAAAAAAAATGGGTGCCGTCATAATACAACGCGCCGTCATCCTGTACGGAGCCTTGATCATACGCAAAAGGAAATATCAACTTTTGACCCGATGCGCAGTCTGCAGCGAAAATTGCTTCGATTTTTTGCGGATGGTTTTTCATCCATATCCGATAAAAATCGTTTGTAAAGCGAAATATCGTGGGAATTATAACTAGAGCCAGCATTATAAAAAACAAACTGCTTAAAATTCTCCATGAATTTAACTTTTTATTAAATTTCTTAAACGGTTCGATAATTTCTTGTTCTTCCAAATCATTTCTATTTATACCTTTGCAATTCTGAAGTATTTCTCTGCATGATGGACAGTCTTCTATATGATTTTCAATCAACTGATTGCTGGCTTCGCTCGTCAATCCTTCAGCATACGCAGGAAGAAGATCACAAATCACATCACAGCTTAATTTCATTATCACACCTCTTTTCCAACAGTTGTTTTTTAGCTCTGAAAAAAGTTACTCTTGACCATGTTTCAGTTTTTCCCATAACTTCACCTATTTCACCGAAGCTTAAATTCGCTAAGGCCCGCAAATAGATAACTTCGCGGTAAGGCTCGTCCAAAGAATGGATCATTGCATATAATTCTTTGTTATCTTCCCGTTGTGCGTACTGAATTTCAAGCGGCGTACTTATCGGTTCGGCAATATTTTCGATCGGCAGAGGCTGCATTTTTGTTTTTCGCAAATGCTGATACCAAAGATGTTTTGCGATCTGACAAAGCCAAACCGATACCTTGCAATTTCCGTTATAGCGTTTGCTGGATAAGATCGCTTTATAAAAGGTATCCTGAGTCAATTTTTCGGCTAAATCAGCTTTGCGGCACAGTGCAAAAAGATAGCGGTAGACGGTTTTGGCATACTGTAAATATATCGCTTCAAAATCAATTTCAGGCATACACAGTCCCCTCTCATCGCTTATATCCGCAAATGCTCGGTTTCGTTACAAGAACAAGCTAAAATTTTATAAAATACTTACGTTTTGGCATTTTCGATTTTAGCAGTAATCTTAACGCTTTTAATACTACCATAGTTGGATTAACATGTAACGCTTCAATTTATTAAAGTTTCATTCATTATTCAATAGACGCATGATAGAAAGAAAAGATGCAGTATAATCAAATAAAAGAAGGAGTATCTATTTATGCTTTTGGTTTGTTATCCTAAATGCTCCACCTGCAAAAAGGCGCAGGACTGGCTGCAAGAGAACGGCATAGAAACGCAGTACCGCGATATTAAGACCGACAACCCTTCTTATGAAGAAATCAAGCAATGGCATGCGCAAAGCGGCCTTCCGATCAAACGGTTTTTTAATACGAGCGGTCAGTTGTATAAATCCATGCGGTTAAAGGACAAGCTCGCTGAAATGAGTGAAGAGGAACAGCTTCGCCTGCTTGCGACTGACGGTTTACTTGTGAAAAGGCCGATATTTCTTGGCGTAGATTTTATCTTAATCGGTTTCCGCAAAGAGGAATGGGAAATTCGTTTAAAGGGTTGAATTGTTTGATCGGCATGTTGTAATCAATGTTGAAAGGAACGTTACTAAAATGGATAAAATGAGATTGGGACGCACAGGCATCCAGACGTCCAAGAGCGGCTTCGGCGCGCTGCCCATTCAAAGAATCAGCTTTGAGGATGCGGCTTACCTGCTGAAAAAAGCCTATGACAACGGCATCAATTATTTTGATACCGCGCGCGGTTATACGGACAGCGAAGAAAAGATCGCTTACGCGCTCGGAGACGTCCGCCGCGATATTTTTATTGCCACCAAAACCATGGCAACCAACAAGGCGGGGTTATTTGAACACCTGGAAACAAGTTTAAAAATGCTCAATACCGATGTGATCGACGTGTATCAGCTTCACAACCCGGGAGTGCTCGATTACGAAGATACGGACGGCTTATATCAAGGGCTGCTGGAAGCAAGGCAAAAAGGGTACATTAGATATTTGGGACTTACCAATCACCGCATCGATGTCGCTCTGCAGGCTGCCAGGGATAAAAAATTTGATACGATCCAATTTCCCCTTAATACATTGTCTTCGCCCAAGGATTTGGAACTCATTGAAGTTTGCCGTCAAAATGACATCGGTTTGATTGCGATGAAGGGCATGTCCGGGGGGCTGATCACCAATGCGGCTTCCGCGTTTGCTTTTCTGAGGCAATTTGGCAATGTATTGCCCATCTGGGGAGTTCAGCGCGAGAGCGAGCTGGATGAGTTTTTATCCTACGAAGAAACTCCGCCTGCGCTGGACGATGCGCTGCAGGCCGTTATTGACCATGACCGCAAAGAGCTGGGCGGCGCGTTCTGCCGGGGCTGCGGTTATTGCAAACCCTGCCCGGCCAATATTCCCATCGATACGGCGGCGCGTATTTCATTGCTGCTGACCCGCGCTCCGTATGAACGTTTTCTATCGGATGAATTTAAAGCCGAAATGGAACGCATCAATGACTGCATCCACTGCGACCATTGCAAAAACAACTGTCCTTACGGTTTGGATACGCCCGCTTTATTGGCGCATATGCTCAATGAATACAACCAATTTTATAAAATTAATAAAAAATAAAACATTCGCAGGCTTGTACATTGGTATCATTATAAAATATGGTATACTGAATATGGAAATTTCATTTTTACCGAAAAAGTAACGGAGGTAGGATCATGAAAAAATTATTCAAATGCAGTGTATGCGGATTTGTCTTTGAAGGCGAAAACGCACCCGACTTCTGTCCGAAATGCGGCGCGCCCAAAGATAAATTTACAGAGCTGAGCGCGGAAGATGCGGATAAAATCTATAAATCCGACCGAACGAATGACATTCACATGGAAATAATCGCCCTGGCGGGAAAAATCGATGCGCTTTGCAGGGAAGGCATTCAAATCAATCTTGATCCGCCTTGCGTGGCCCTATTCGAAAAAGCCAAAGACGAATCATGGGTTATCAAGCAGCGGTCGAAAGCCGAAATCGCAGGGCATGTCGCAAAAGGCAAATGGTGAAAACCAAACGGAACACGCGGTAAGCGTATTCAGGCTGCTGACAAAGTAAGTCAGCAGCTTTTTTTATTGAGGAAGATAACAAAAATATGGTATAATTATAGTATAAAAAGAGCATAGGTAAGCGAAATAATGTTAAAAAAGAGTAATGGTATCCAACAA
Source organism: Eubacteriaceae bacterium (assembly GCA_036833715.1). Classification (GTDB taxonomy): domain Bacteria; phylum Bacillota; class Clostridia; order Eubacteriales; family Anaerofustaceae; genus JBGMEA01. The sequence continues at coordinate 3,245 of DAITPG010000287.1, forward strand.
AAATATGAAATGGTAAGCATAGAAAATTTAGTGCC
>DAITPG010000288.1:0-3272 GCA_036833715.1 Eubacteriaceae bacterium
CGACGATCATACCCAGCAAATAAAGAGAGATCATAACAAGCGCAGCGTAGTTCGGAAAGAATGCCTGCGCAAAAACCGCATAGATAGGTAATTTTGCGCTGCACGACATATACGGTGTTAGCATGATTGTCATTTTGCGGTCTCTTTCGCTGGCGATCGTCCGTACGGACATAATAGCCGGGACACTGCAGCCGAAACCGATGAGCATGGGCACAAAGGAGCGGCCCGAAAGCCCGATCTTTCGTAGCAGCTTATCCATTACAAAGGCTACGCGCGCCATATAACCGCTGTCTTCAAGAAGCGATAAAAAGAAGAATAAAATCAGGATAGTCGGCAGAAAAGACAGCACACTCCCCACGCCCACAAAGATGCCGTTGATGATCAGTGAATGGATCGTCGGGTTAAGGCCGAAATCGGTAAGCGCGTGATCCATGATGTCCGTGATCCAACTGATCGAATTGGACATGATATCCGTCATTGCTGACCCGATTACGCCGAAAGTAAGCCAAAAAACGATGCCCATGATTGATATAAAGATCGGCAGGCTTAAGTATTTGTTGGTAAGCACCGAATCAATCCTAAAGGAACGCAGCTGTTCTTTTGTTTCTGCTGTTTTATGCACGGTTTCATTGACCAGCTGTTCAATATAGGCATAGCGCATATCAGCCAGCGCGGCATCTTTATCCATTTCGGCTGTGTTTTCCAATTCGCTGATGATATGCCCCAAAATATCCTTTTCATTTTCGTTTAGATTTAAAACCTGCATTGTCGGTTCATCGCCTTCGATCAGCTTTGTAGCCGCATAACGCAGGGGCATTTCAAGCGCATCGGCATGATCCTCGATCAAATGAGCAAGGGCATGGATGGCGCGGTGAACCGGTCCGCTGCAAAAATCGAGTTTAAGCGGACGCAGTTTTTTCTCCGCGGTCGTCATGACAACGGTGATCAACTCATCGATTCCCTGATTTTTGCTTGCGGAGATGGGTACCACCGGAATGCCAAGCTCTTGACTCAGTTTTTTTACGTCGATGGAATTTCCGGAAGCCGTCACTTCATCCATCATATTCAGCGCGACCACCATCGGTATGCCAAGCTCGATCAATTGCAGCGTCAAATATAAATTGCGTTCTATATTGGTCGCATCCACGATATTGATGATCGCATTCGGTTTGTCTTTCAGCAAAAAGTCACGGGTTACAATCTCTTCGGCCGTATAAGGCGACAGGGAATAAATGCCCGGCAGATCGACTACGATGGCCGAAGCATGCTTTTTGATGGGTCCTTCCTTTTTCTCTACGGTAACACCTGGGAAATTGCCCACATGCTGATTGGCGCCGGTTAACTGATTAAATAAAGTAGTTTTTCCGGAGTTTTGGTTTCCGATCAGTGCAAGTATCATACTTAAGCCCTGCCTGCCGGCGTTATTTCGATCTTAGCGGCATCTTCCGCCCTTATGGTAAGCACATATCCCCGCAAGTAGATCTCCATAGGATCACCCATTGGAGCCACCTTACGCACTTTAACCGTGGTTTTCGGTGTGAGTCCCATGTCGAGAAGTCTTCTTCTGAGTGCGCCGGTTCCGCCTACGCTCGTGATAACCGCACTGTTTCCTGCTTTTAAGCTGTCTAATGTCAAAGTTGCCTCCAAGGAATACGACTATTTGTTAGTCATTGCTTACTTAATATTATAGCGGTTTGCCCGGATTGTCAATAAATAAAATAAATGTCTTAAATAAGCCGCAGATCCAATGGTACCTGCGCGATAAAGTGTTATAATAACAACAGAACAAACGTTTTAAATAGGTGAATCATGAGTAATCTGCAAATCATTACCGGCCATTACGGAAGCGGCAAAACCGAATTTTGCATCAATTACGCCTTGCGTAAATCCAATGAAGAAATTAAGGTTGCGGTCGTCGATCTCGATATCGTAAACCCTTACTTCCGAAGCCGCGAGCAAAGGGAGCTTTTGGAAAAACACAATATCGATGTTGTGGGATCCTCCACTGGAAGAGACAATCTTGCCGCGGATCTTCCGGCACTGCCTGCGGAAATCAATAAATATCTGGAATCACCCGAGCTGTTTACGATTTTGGATGTCGGCGGCGACGGAGCGGGCGCAAGAGTTCTTTCGAGATATTCGCATAAGATCATCCTGCGGGAATATGACATGTACATGGTCGTTAACGCAAACAGGCCTTTTACGGCGGATATCGAAGGCGTGACCGATTATATCAGCGATATTGAGGGTCAAAGCCGTTTGAAAATAACCGGACTCATCAACAATACCCACATGCTCAGAGAAACCACGGCCGAGGATATATTTAAGGGAGCGGAGCTTTGCGAGGCGGTGGGTGAAGAGGCAGGCATCCCCGTTGTTTTTAATGTGATCCCCAACTACTTGAAAAACGATGCCTTTCATAGTAAAATTAAAAATGTGTTTATTTTAGACGAATTGTATATGCGTCCCAACTGGTTATAAACGGAATAGAGGTGATTAAAGTGGCAAAAGGTAAAGTTACTTTTGAGGAAAACAGCTGCAAAGGATGCGAATTATGCGTGATCGTTTGTCCCCAAAAGATCATTGCGATCGACGAGAAAACGATCAACGGCAGAGGCTATCATCCGGCAGTGGTCATAGACCCCGAAAAATGCACCGGCTGCGCGAACTGCGCGTTGATGTGTCCGGATTCGGTCATCAAAGTTGAGCGTGATTAACAACGCTGTATCAATAAATCTGTACGGTAAAAATATACAACAATGCCGGAGTACAGCGGCGGAATGGAAAATTCTATGGCAAAAGTATTAATGAAGGGTAATGAAGCGATAGCCGAAGCTGCCATCAAGGGCGGCTGCAAGTATTTCTTCGGGTATCCCATCACCCCGCAAAATGAATTACCCGAATATATGTCCAAACGGCTGCCTGAGATCGGCGGAGTGTTTTTGCAGGCGGAAAGCGAAATAGCGGCCATCAATATGATCTACGGAGCTGCGGGAAGCGGCGCAAGGGCGATGACTTCTTCTTCAAGCCCCGGTCTGGCGCTTAAGCAGGAAGGCATCTCTTACATAGCGGGTGCCCAGCTTCCTTGCGTAATCGTCAATATGGTCAGAGGCGGCCCGGGTCTCGGCGGCATACAGCCGGCGCAGTCCGATTATTACCAGGCTACTCGCGGCGGCGGCAACGGCGATTACCATTTGATTGTTTACGCTCCTGCCAATCTGCAGGAAGCGGTGGATATCATGATGGACGCTTTCGACGTCAGCGATTACTAC
>DAITPG010000289.1:0-3240 GCA_036833715.1 Eubacteriaceae bacterium
TTATGGATCAACCTTGTAACGGACAGCCTTCCGGCAATCGCATTGGGCATGGAAGAAGCGGAACCGGATATCATGACAAAGCCGCCCCGCAAAAATAATGAAGGCGTATTTGCAAACGGTCTTGGGATCGGCGTTATCTATCAAGGGATTGTCATTTCCGTTTTAACGCTCATCTCTTATTTCATCGGCAACGGTTTCACCTTCGTTCAGACAAGCGTCTATTCACATGAAACGGCAATGTGCATGGCCTTTGTAACCCTGAATATGTGCGAGATCTTTCATTCGCTTAACATGCGTTCCACGCGTTATTCGATCTTTTCGCTTAAAACGCATAATAAATATCTTTATGGCGCAATGGCTGCCGCTTTCCTGCTGACGATCTTTGTGATCTATACGCCGGGGATCAATGCCGCTTTTGAATTCCATCCGTTGCCTGCGAATGATTTTATCTTCTCGATGCTGCTCGCTCTTTCGATTATCCCCATAGTCGAGATCGTAAAATTGATCCAGCGCAAAACGGCAAAATAAATTCCTTAAAAGAGTTTATATGAAAAGCAGACCGCAAAAGTCTGCTTTTTTCTATTAACTAGGCAATATTTCCGAATTTTTCTTTGTTGTAAACGTTTATTTTGCTATAATTGCTATGGAGGTGTTTGTTATGCAGCAGACCTATATCATGTTAAAGCCCGACGCGGTAAGGCGGGGCTTGATCGGAGAGATCCTCTCACGCATAGAAAAAAAGGGCTTCATCATTAAACAAATAAAAATGATGAGCCTGACATCGGATATATTGGAAGTTCATTATGCTCACATTGTCGATAAACCCTTTTATCCCGGTGTGCTTGCAGGGATGACGTCGGGACCCGTTGTAGCCATGATCGTCGAAGGACCGGATGTCATCGCCGGAATGCGCAGGTTAATGGGTGCAACAAAAGTCGAAGATGCCATTCCCGGCACCATACGCGGTGACTTCGCAACAACCAGCAGCGAGAACCTCATCCATGGATCCGACAGCGAAGAAACCGCCGCTATCGAAATCGAACGATTTTTCGGAAAACTTGTGTAATTAAAAACAGGCAATGCCTGTTTTTTTGTTATCCTTAACGAATTGCCGCTTCTTTCTTAACCGACATGTCATAGGCATACATCACATACCCAAGCAGACAGTTTTCTGAAAAGAGCGGGTAGATCGATACATCAAGCTTTTAACGCCGCTGAAGCAGGTTTGGAAATATTGTTTTTTCTTCAGAAAATCAAAATCAAAAATAGCTTCAAGTCTTATAGGTTCTCGCGCAAGGAGTTTCGTTTTCATTTCTTTAGTCAAATTGGGGATATTAAAAAGATTAATCTTGGCAATCTCATCAAACCTGTCTATTCCCACAAGGCGCATAAACGTTTCGTTGGCATTTAAAAACACACCAAAAGGATCAAACAATTCAAATGCGATGGGCGCTTGATCAAAAATAGCGCAATAGGTTTCCTCATATTCCGATTTTGATTCATTAAAGTTAAATTTATCAGCAGAATTTGTAGCGGGATAAGACTGCTGAGCCAGATTTTTTTCGCGAAACATCGCCAAACCGGTCAATTTTGCAAACATATTGACAGCATTTTCTTTGTCAAATGACTTGTCTTCGTCCATAATGAGAAGAACTTCGCCCAAAAACATGTTTTCATTAATCAGATGAATAACCACAGCTTCGCCGGTTTGATATTGCTTCTGAATCATATTCAAGATCGAAGACGGAACGGTATCCTCAAGGATATCCTCAATGGATGCGTATTTAACTACCGCATCGAAATTATCTTTATCGCTTAAAGATTTCCCGACTGTTTGTTGCCTATATTCAAAAAACGGATCAAAGAGATCTGCTGCCTGTTCAATAAATTCATTCCCGCCGCTGACCGCCTTTACTGTTCCGTCTTCCGCTGCTTTAAAGAGCGCAAATTTTGCGTTTGACAGCGATAAAAAATTATCGCAAATCTTTTGATGATCAATCTTTTCATTTTTAAGCAATTCTTCCGAATATCCGATCACTTTTGCCATATCAAAAGATTTGGCAATTTCATTGGTCAAATCCATAAACTGCGTAATAAAATAATCCGCTTCGGGAGAATAGACGCCTACTCTGAACCATTTAGACAGTGCGGGTGAAAAATGTGTCAATTCCTGCTTGCAGCGTTTTGACGCGGCTTCATGATAAATCGCGATCAAATTTAGATCCAGTCCATTGATCATGTTGATCATCTCAGAAGCAAATTTACCGACAATATCGACACCCTTGGCTCCGGTCATCCGTTCAAAAGAACGGTTGACTTCCAAAAACAAATAGTCGTTGATGCGTCCGTATTCATCATAAAGCGCTTTCGTGTAACAATATCCGATCGGCGAATCGTGTATAACCTGCCTGTAGAAATTATCGTTCATTTTTATCTCCGAAATTCATGTTGATATTTGTCGATTTATGTATATATCATATATCATTCAATTAATTTTTGCAAGTATATAATATTTTTTTTATGACATTCAAAAAAAACCTTCTCCGCTTTATCAAAGTTATGGAGAAGGTTTTTATTATCATCCGAGTTTGAAAGAAGAAATTACTTAACGATATTTTTGTTTAAGATATTGCCTTCGTATTGTTTTTTGATTTCACTGAGAAGTTCGGGATCGTACTTGACAACGATCATGGTTTGCACTCTGCTCATGAGATTGATGTGACTCTTCAAATGCTCACTTAATGTTCTTTCCGACAAATAAATATAAAGATTGTTTTTTTTATCCGTAACGAAGCCTACTTCCTTAAGTCTGTCCCACAAAAAAGGAAGATCGGGTTTATAAAAACCTTTCCCCGCAATGCCCTTTGGCGTAACGACCGCCCATAAATGCAGTTTTCCAAGATATAAAACGGTAGCGGTAAATAGCCCGATGCTTAAAACATAAATCAAAATCACACTTACAAAATTGGACGTGACCTGCGGATTAAAGTAAATATATATTACGAGGGCTGTTGCAATGAAAAAGAGCAGCACAAAATACATCATGGATGCGATTATGCTAGAAAATTTATGTGTTCGATATTTAATTGGTTTTTCCATATATTCTCCTTCATATAGATATGAACTTCGTTATTTAAATAATTATATAGGAGAAATACTTTGAAAGCAAAGGAAATGTATAATCTTATTGAAATCTGCTATTCATGTAAAATAATCCTATGATAATAAACACGTAAATCT
>DAITPG010000290.1:0-3233 GCA_036833715.1 Eubacteriaceae bacterium
CCGGCCAATCGTATCGTACCTGTCGGCGCGGTGATCGATACGCAGGAAGCGGCGGATCAATTAAAAGAAGTGCCGCACGGCTCCAAGGAGTTTGCCGAAGAAGTCATCAGCGTAAATAAAGAATTCCCGAATGCCTACACAACTTTGTTTGGCACCGGCAATTCCAATATGTAATGTACTCCCGAAAAGACCGAAGTATTTTTATAGTTGATTTACAATAAGCTGAATATTATTGCAGAGGTAGTCGAATCCAGAGGCATTAATAACGTAAGTATAGCTTGATCTTGCAATGCATTAAATATCGGAGCAATACCGATACCTTATTCAATAATTCGGGCGGAAGAATTTTTCTTCCGCTTTTTAATGTCAAGTTCATGCAAGTGCTATAGAATTATCCTAAAAATATGGTACAATTAGCAAAGTAAATTATGATACGGAAGTAATGAACATGAAAATGCGTCACAGACAAAAATTATCAAGGATTCTTTTATTAACCGTCGTCTTCATCTTGATCATCAGTTTTTTGTTCAGCTTTTTTATTTGATTGCGGGCTGAATACAAACAGTGCAAGGAGACAAAATGCAGCATTTTAAAAAATTTATGGCGGGAAGATACGGCTCGGATCAGCTGAATATGGCTTTGATCGGCCTTTCGCTGGTCATTACCCTGACGGCGAGATTATTCAGAATTCCCATCCTTCCCTTTTTTGGCTATATTCCATTGGCTTTGTGTATTTTTAGAATGTTTTCCAAAGATATTTATAAAAGAAGGATTGAAAACGGCAAATTCATGAGTTTGACCAAGCCCTTGACGGTTTGGTTTAAAAATTTGCGCATACGCCTTACCGGCAGCAAGGAATACCGATATTATTCGTGCCCCAAATGTAAAACTTTATTAAGACTGCCCAAAGGCAAAGGAAAGGTCGCGATTACCTGTCCCAAATGCAAAAACAAGTTCGAAAAAAAGACTTGATCCAGTAGGCAAATGCAAAAACAGATTCAAAAATAAATAGGGCTTTTTGAAATTATCGCAGCCAAAGTGTTGAAAAGGTTTCGATTTTGTGCTAAATTCATAATACTACTTTACGGAGGCATAGCTCAGTTGGTTAGAGCGCTCGCTTCACATGCGAGAGGTCGTAGGTTCAAGTCCTACTGTCTCTACCATTTAACTTTTTCGGGGGTGTAGCTCAGCTGGGAGAGCGCTTGCTTCGCATGTAAGAGGCCAGGGGTTCGAATCCCCTCATCTCCACCATTATTTGACAGTTAAAAGGGATCAAAACCCTTTTTTATTTTATGAAAAATTCTACACAGCAGAGGTGATCCCATGCAGCAATCAAAAAACCGTCAATTGTCGTTACTATTTTCTTTTTTGGGTTATTCGATCTTTGGTTTCAGCTTTCTTTTCTCAAAAAAAGCCTTGGAGGTTTCCACTCCGTTGGTGCTGCTGGCCGTACGTTTTTCAGCAGCCTTTCTGCTGCTGAATCTGCTGTTGCTTACCAAAAAATTTAAGCTTCGTCTTAAGGGCAAAAACGTAAAAATGCTGTTGCTTTTAGGCGTTTTCCAGCCGGTTATGTATTTTATCTGCGAAAACTACGGCGTCACGCTTACTCCCACCTCGTTTGTAGGCACCATTCTTTCTTTGGTACCCATTGCAAGCATTGTATTCGGGCGTATATTTTTAAAAGAAAAGGTTCTGTTTCTGCAGATCGTTTTTTCATTGATTTCGGTGATCGGCGTATTTTTTACGACGGTCGGGCAAAAAAGCGGCATGTTCAGCTGGCTTGGTTTCATTTTGCTGTTGGGCTCGGTTTGCGCCGCCGCTTTATTTAATGTAATCAGCCGCAAAACTTCGGAAGAATTTACAGCTTTTGAGCGTACCTATTTGATGTTTGCACTGGGCTGCGTGACATTCATTTCTCTTTCTGTGGCTGAAAACGGAACCATGCTGCCTGCCATGCTTTCCACTGCTTTTTCGTGCGGTGATTTTTGGATATCGATTGTATTTTTGGCCGGAGTTTCATCGGTCGGCGCATTTTTAATGATCAACTATGCCATGACGCATCTGGATGTAGCTAAAGCCTCGATCTTTGCGAACGTGACTACGGTCATTTCCATCCTTGCTGGGGTTATTTTATTAAAGGAGCCGTTCGAAATCTTCCAAGCCATCGGCTCGGCGTTGATTATCGGCGGCGTATACGGTGTCAATAAATCGGCATCCGTTCAACCGAATCCTGATCAAACGGAAATTTCTAAAAAAAACATATAGAATAGGATTAATATGCTGAAATTGGTCACACCTCAAAAACAACACCGACAGCAGGCAAAAGAATACCTTCAGGAATTTAGGGAGCATCAATCCCCTGTCCATGGCGCCGGCGGACTCGACCGATATGAGGATTACAGTGAATGGCTCCGAAAGCTGAGCGAGGATTTGGATTTTGATAATATACCGCCCGAAAGAGTGCCCGCCAACACATATTTTGCGGTAAGTGAAACGGACGGACGCATCGTGGGCATGGTCAATATCCGGCACCGACTGAATGAGTATCTGCTCAAGGAAGGCGGACATATCGGATATGCAGTGCGGCCTTCGGAACGAAGAAATGGTTTTGCGACAGAAATGCTTGCCTTGGGGCTTAAAGTCTGCGAGCGTTTAGGGATTGAAAAAATCTTAGTTTGCTGCGACAAAAACAATACGGCTTCGGCCCGTGTCATTCAAAAGAACGGCGGAATTTTGGAAAATGAGATCGAGGGAGAACATCTTGCCGAGATCGTACAGCGTTATTGGATCGATATGAAACAGGCGTAGAAATATGGCATGTTATCATAATACTTCATACCCCAGTACATGCTTATTCAATTGCTATATCGCAGCCTTTTTGTGTATTTTCAAAATAAATGGTTAACGGAAATAAAGAAACAAGTTCATCTTCAGATAATGTTTCATCCGCATATCCCAATAAGATTATGCTTTTTCCGTCTGCTTTAAACCGATATAAACCACTGTGGGTATAAAAAGCTACAAATTCATCATAGGATGCTTTACTTTTAAGAATGATTGGACAATGATTAAACCGGTCAATCAATTCATCAGAGTTTTCGCACAGATAGATGGGGAATTGATAATAACCCTTATCCTCAAATTGAAAGGATAAACCCTCATAGCAACGGTTATACCATTCACCGTCTACTTCATAAATGCGATAAGCGGAATTCTTATAAGAAATCAACATC
>DAITPG010000291.1:0-3230 GCA_036833715.1 Eubacteriaceae bacterium
GGCCAACGAATTTGACGAGACGGGCATCGTATCTTATAACGTAACTTATAAAAAACTTGAAGAATATATCAAAAAGCACGGAATCAATATTCCGAAGCGGGATTTTAAATTCGAGACGGTCGACGCTTCATTCGGCATGGTCTATCCCATGCCGGGCGGCTTAAAAGAGAACGTGGAGTATTATCTCGGAAAAGCGTTGCGTGTGGACAAGTCGGAAGGACAGGCTGTCGTTTATCACAGCCTTGATGCGTACGCGCGCGAAAGCACAGATAACCTGCCCGCTATCTTCGACGTGCTCAACTGTCCGGAAGGCTGCAATCTCGGGACGGGATGCAATGAGGATGCGTCGGTGTTTGAAGTCAACCGCGTGATGGATGATGTGCGCCACGAGGCGATTGAAAAAGCGCAGAAACAGGCGAAGGAACAGAGCGAAAAATTATTCAGTCTGTTTGACCGTACGCTGACGCTTAACGATTATGTTCGAAAATACGCCGACAAGAGACTGCAGGCGATCGGCTACTGCGAGGACGATATCGAGCGGGCGTTCTGCGCGCTCGGGAAAAAAACGCACGAACAGCGCAGGCATGACTGCTGCGCATGCGGGTCGGATACCTGCCTGGAAATGGCTGTTAAGATCGCCAAAGGCGTTAATATCACCGAAAACTGCATCGAAAAAACACGGCTGGATATCCTGAACGAGCACCAGGCCTTTACGCAGGAGCGGAGCAGCAACCGTACGAGCCTGAGCCATATCTCCGCCGAAGTCGATGAGATCAAGCGTCTGTTCGGCGATGTTTTGTCGGGCATGAGCGACGTGGAGGAAGCGGTCAAGCAATACAGCAAAATGGCAAAGATGCTGGGTTCGATCGCGACGCAGACCACCATCCTTTCGCTCAACGCGTCCATCGAGGCGGCGCATGCCGGCGAATCGGGCAGAGGGTTTTCGGTGGTGGCAAATGCCGTGCGTGATCTTGCGAAGAAGTCGCAGGAATCCGTCCGGTCGGTGGGTGATACGAGCGAATACGCAACGCGGACGATCGCGAGGATCACCGGCGCAAGCGAAACCGTGGATGAATCGATCAAAAAGATGTCCAATTACATAGAGGCGCTTGAAAAATCATTCAGCGGCGCGGAGGAAATATAATACTTATTTGAAATTAACGGCTTTACGGCCGTTTTTTTGCTTATGCTTTTGCGGATCGTTTTTTGAAAGATGCCTTATCATGGGTCGGGGGATGGAAATTCAATTGATATAAGCCATGCGATGGTTTATAATCGAATGGATCGGCAGTAATATTAAAGGAAGTGAAGGACAGCGCATGTTTCATTTTTTCAAACATTTAAAAATAGGATTTATATGTATAGAAATTTTTTTAATGCTGTTAATTGTTCCGGCTAGTATCAGCAATGCAATCCATAAGGAATGGGGTCTTGTCTTGATGGGCATGATTGGATTGATCTTTATGAATGCCATCATGTTTATTCTGTTTTTGTATTACAAAAACATAGTTGTGGAAGCTGCTTTTGAGAATGATAATGCTGTTATCAAAACCAACGGGAAGATCTATGTTTTGCCAAATAAATATTTTACCGAAGTCAACGACTCCAAATCCATGGGTCGAATCTTTATCACTTATGCCGACGGGCAAACAAAAAAGACCTTCATTTTTCAAAAAAGGTATTCGCCTTTTAAAGTGTATTCGCTTGACCTTGTTGAAATGAGAAAGCATATGAGCCTGGCGGTATTCAAAGAATCATAAACGGCTGTTGAGCCGTTTTTTTTGTTTGTGGCGCGGGTGTAGGCGATGGGGAAGAAATAGTATATAATTATAGCAAAGAAGATATTGATTATTTGAATCTTGTGTGATAGCGGATAGTAGCAATAATGAGCATCGAAAAAGGATCGGATAGATTAAATAGGTTGGAGGTTTATTTGGATGAGGGTGCGAGTGTTTGATAAAGAGAGAAAATGTTATTTCAAATCGGAAGTTTATGCCATAATTAACGGCGGATATTACGAAAAACAGTTAGTCCTTGTACCAGATAAATCTGGAAGCTATTTTAAATTTTATGATTATTTGGATAAAACGGATGATATGTTGCCTGTTCTAATCAATATGATCATTCCACATAGACCAGATTCGTGGATTTTCAAAAAAACAAATACAATAGATGAGAATCTTTATCAAAATCAATTACCCGAAAATGTACGTTTCTTTGAATTTATAGGCTTTCCATGGCTTTGGGAAGATATCAATTCTTTAACGCGCCTATTAAACGGAGAATCATTAGCCATAGAAGACAATGTCTTTGAAGGAAAATTATACTCAGATATTTTTCATCCTAGTTGGAGATTTATTGAGACAGAACAGGATGCAAAAGATTTTATGGAAGAAGTTTACGGATTTCATGATTCATTAATAAAGGAACTTCATTATATAAGCGGAGCATTTGTCGATATTGATAAATCTATGATGCCAATTGCGGATAAAAGGAGTGTTCTTTTACAAGTGCAGAGCCAGCAATGCCGAAATTTTGAGATGGAGTTTCAAGGAGTTACCGCATTGAATCTAAGGCCAGCTGACGATAAGTATTCGAGTGATATATTTGATGCAGCCTTAATTGTGAAGGACGAGTCTATTTTTTTTTCTGATTGTTTAATGGAGAATGTTGATCTAACATATGAAGGTACTTGGATTACTGCATATAGCCTAAAATGGAGATATGTTGAATAGCTATCATTTAACAGATTTAGAGGACTTTGCATCTTAAATATGAGCTTCCGTTTATGTTTAAACCAGGACAAGCACATAGTAGCAATCATATGCCGTTCGGGCAAATTGCTCACTGTTTTGAATACTTTTTGAGCGAGGGCGAACAAAAAAAATATATGACAGAGTTAAGACAATAGTGAATAAAAATAAAAAGCGCTTGAAACGAAAATACATCATCGCGATAATCTGTATCACTGTAATATCGGGTGTGATTGTGTATGCACTATATAACTTCGGAAGAAATGATCCAAAGTTCATAGAAGCGGTAAATCATGATGCAATTTCCGCTAATATTAATATAACGGAGGAATCCGGCTCAACATCCTTTTCCGCAGGAGGAAGCGGAACAATTTTCAAAAGGGACGCCGAAAAATATTATGCGCTGACGGCTTTGCACGGATTAAAACTTGATCAAAATAAAACAAAAATCATTGTTTTGGGATATGACCAGCCGAC
>DAITPG010000292.1:0-3225 GCA_036833715.1 Eubacteriaceae bacterium
GATATAAGTTATTTTGCGGGCGCAGTGCGAACAGACGACATCATTTTTAAAGATTAGGCTTCTGCCGCACACGACACATGCGGGATTGGACGGATACAGCGTTTGATATAACCCTTTTTGGATACGTTTAATCCACAGCATGGTTGATGAGCCTTTCTTTTAACGCGCTCAAGCGGTTTTGAATGCGGTTATTGCGTATCATCGCACTTAAGACTCTGCGTTCACCGACAAGGATCACGCGGCTTTTGGCGCGGGTGATGGCCGTATATATCAAATTTCGGGATAAAAAATCGGGATTGCCGCTGTACACGGGAATGATAATGCTGTTGAATTCGCTGCCTTGGCTTTTGTGGATGGTAATGGCGTAAGCCAAAGTCAAGCTTTCCAGTTCGGTAAAGGAATAGATGACCTGGCGTTCATCATCAAATAAAACCAGCACCTGACGCCTGTCCTTATCAATCCTTTGCACATAGCCCATTTCTCCGTTGAATATACCCTCGCCCGTCTGATAGGTGAGAATGCTGCGCCATTCGGCGGTATAGTTGTTTTTGGTCTGCATCACCTTGTCGCCTTCGCGCAGAATGTAGAAAGGAATATTGGTTTCGTTTTTATTTGAAGCCGGCGGATTGGCTATCTGCTGAATTTTATTGTTTAAATTGATGATCCCTGCTTCCCCGTTGCGGAAAGGGGATAATATTTGAAGCTGATCGCTCTTTAATTGCTGAAGCGAATCAAATCCGTTGCTTTGCAGCAAAGCCAGCAGTTTTGAAGCGATCTTCTGCTGCGTAAAAGCCTCGAGAAACAAAAATTCATCGTTTTCTACGTCGAAAACCGGCTCTTTGCCGTTATTGATCTTGTGGGCATTGGTGACGATCAGACTTTCGTTGGCCTGACGGAAAATGGTTTCGAGCTTGACCGAATTGACGATTTTGCTTTGCACAAGATCGGATAAAACGCTGCCCGGCCCCACGGAGGGAAGCTGATCTGCGTCTCCTACCATAATCAAGGAAGCGTCTTCGCTGACGGCCTTCAAAAGATGATTCATTAAAAAGAGGTCGACCATGCTCATTTCATCGATAATGATCGTATCCTGCTCCAGCGGATTGTCTTCATCGCGGTTAAAAATCATGGAGCTTTCATCCAAAGCGTCAAATGCGCCCTCAAAGCCTGTATATCCGTATTCCAGCAGGCGGTGAATCGTTTTGGCTTCGTACCCGCATGCTTCGCTGAGGCGTTTTGCGGCTCTGCCCGTAGGCGCAGCAAGCGCAAAATTTTTACCCGTTAACGACAATATGTAGATAATGGCTTTGATAATGGTGGTTTTCCCGGTACCGGGACCGCCTGTAATCACGGTGATTTTGTTGCTGACGGCGCTGATAACGGCCTCTTTTTGGATATCGTCCAGCTTTATATTTGTAAATTTTTGGTATTTTTCTATATAATCCGATAAGTCGAAACGGTAGTCTTCGATTTGATTTTGAACCATTAAGCCGATTTTATCGGCACAATATATCTCGCATTCATACATATACGGCAGATAATATCTTCTTTCTTCAAAAACATCATCCAAAATGATCTTGCCGCTTTGGCACATCTCGGCAATCTGGTCTTCAATCAAATCGCCTTCGATGCCGATGCCTTTGCTGACTTCGACGATCAGCTGATTTTCGGGCACATAGGTATATCCGCGCTGGATAAAAAGCCCGATGCAATAGCGGATGGCCGCGCCGATACGCATTGGAGAATCCGCACGGAAACCCGCTTTTTGAGCGATTGCGTCGGCTTTTACAAATCCGATGCCGTACACATCTTCAATTAGGCGATACGGATTTTTTTCAATTAGCTGAGGCGCGTTGCCTCCGTAGCGCTTAAAGAGCTTCATGGACGCCGACATTGTAAGGCCGAATTTCGATAAAGCCATCACGACATTGCGTTCCTCATATTGCTCCATGTAATCGGCATGAATGGCTTGCGCCGTTTTTTTGCCGATGCCTTTGACTTCGGCAAGCCTGTCCGGCTCATGTTCGATCACATACAAAACATCGGTACCGAAAAATCTCAAAAGATCTTCCGCTTTTTTCTCCCCGATGCCGCTGAGCATACCGCTGGATAAATATGCACGGATGCTTTCGGCATCGCCGGGCGCTTCGAGGACGATGTCGGTTATTTTAAACTGTTCACCGTAATTAGGATGGATATACCATTCTCCGGTCGCCGTCACCTTTTCTCCGATCGAAGCGGATACGACGATACCCGTAGCGGAAATCAGTTTTCCGTCAGAATCGATATCCATTACAGTGTAGTTGTTATTCGGGTTGGTATAGATGATTTGGCTGATTTTACCGCTGATTTTTTCCATAAACATACCTTTGTTTCATTATAGCATAAAACATATGTTCTGTTTTTTTTATTTCCAAAATTTTATAGTTTTTGGGAAATATGTATTTTACCTTTGTACATAAATGCTGCTCGATTGTGGAATCCTAAAACAAAAAAGGATTGGGATATGAAAAAAATCAGTGCTTTGATACTATTATTGACTGTTCTGCTCGGCGGTTGTTCATCCAATATAACCAAATATAAGATCAATGATTCGGACCGTTATTTTACGGAAGAAAATACCTCCGGAGGCAGTAAGATATCGGATGTCATCACTATCAATAAAATTTGGACGACCAAATGGCTGGGCGCCGAAAAATTGGTTTTTGACTTTACAAAAGACAATAAAAAAGCGCAAATCCCATATTATACCATCGAATTCAATGAAGACAAATCCGCTTTTAAGCTGACGATTTATAATGTCTCGGAGGGCAGCATCGATCTGCCGCAGCCGACAGACTGCAAATACATCACGCAGATGAAGGCTTCCAAGGGAACGGATTGCGTTATTTATGACATTAGCACGCTGCCCGGTTTAAAATTTGCGATCGACGAGATCAACCCATCCGGACAGCTGGTGATCAATATCAAAAAGATCGAGGATCAATAAAAAAATAACAACTCTGAGAAGTTTCTCAGAGTTCAGGCTGCTGACAAAGTAAGTCAGCAGCTTTTTTTATTGAGGAAGATAACAAAAATATGGTATAATTATAGTATAAAAAGAGCATAGGTAAGCGAAATAATGTTAAAAAAGAGTAATGGTATCCAACAAAAATATGAAATGGTAAGCATGCCGAAAGATCATTTACTGAGAAAAATCGATCAGTATATCGATTTTTCATTCAT
>DAITPG010000293.1:0-3189 GCA_036833715.1 Eubacteriaceae bacterium
TCATCCTAAGCGGCGGCACCGTCATGGACGGCAGAGGCCTGTTTGCTTTCTTGGGCGGCTATCTCACCCAGCGGCTGTGGTTCCGCCTGTTTGTGGAGCCGATGTACCGTTCAAAACTTACGGTCAATCAACAAAAATGCACGGCCTGCGGCCTGTGCGCGTCGCTTTGCCCCGTAACCAACCTTGCTATGCGGGAAGGCAAAGTCGAAACGCGCGGCAAGTGCAATCTTTGCTACCGCTGCATCAACCGCTGTCCGCAGGGCGCTATTACGCTGATGTCAAAAAAAGACGGTTTAAACCAATACCGCCCCTTTGAGGGTTGAGATGTAATTCTTCACAAAAAAACGCAAGCGTTGAGCTTGCGTTTTTAATATAGGAATAAAAAAGGCAGATTGATACGTTAATATTTCGATCCTTCAACCGCGCTATGCGGCGCGATTACGGAAGCGGCCGGTTTTACGGATGCGGTTTTGTTTGCGTCCCTGAGCTTGAATTTCTCCACCTGTTCGTCAAGCAGCTGCGCCTGTCCCGAAAGCTCTTCGCTAAGCGCGGCGCTTTCTTCCGCAACGGAGGAGTTGGACGTAACGACCGAAGATATCTGCAGCACGCCTTCGTTGATCTGTCCGATCGCCAGAGACTGCTCATCGGAAGAATCCGCGATCGACCGCAGCAGGTCGGCTACTTCGGTGATGTTTTCCATGATATCCTTGAGCGATGACGATGTAGCCTGCGCGATCTGCGAGCCTTCATCCACCTTGGCAATGGAGGTCTGGATCATTTCGGTGGTCTCATTGGCAGCCTTGGACGAACGCGCCGCCAGGTTGCGCACCTCCTCTGCAACCACGGCAAAGCCTTTGCCATGCTCGCCCGCCCTTGCCGCTTCCACGGCGGCGTTGAGCGCCAAAATATTGGTCTGGAAGGCAATGTCTTCGATCAGCTTAATGATATTATGGATGTTGCTGGAAGAGATTTTGATGTCGTTCATGGCTGCCAGCATCTTGTGCATCTGCTCGTTGCCGGTATCGGCATTTTCTTTGGTTACATGCGCAAGATTATTGGCCTGCCTTGCGCTGCCCGCGTTTTGTTTGGTCTGCGCGGCCAGCTCCTCAATGGAGGCAGAAAGTTCTTCCACGGAGCTGGCCTGCTCCGTCGCGCCCTGTGCCAGCGCCGTGCTGGATTCGGATACCTGTCCCGCGCTGGACGATACTTGTTCGGATGCGGAACGAATATTGCCCAGCGCAACATTCAGCTTATTGATCATACCTTCAAACGCTCTTGCCAAGTCGCCGAATTCATCCCCGCGTGTAAGCTCCTTTGTATCAAGAATATAAGAAAAATTGCCGTCAGCCAAAATGCCGGCCAAATTCGCCGCCTTTTTGACAGAAACGCTCACGCTTCTGCTTATCAGAAATCCGAATGCAGCCGCAGCTAATACAACCAAAGCGAAAATACCGCCGGAAATAATTATAGTCCTCATAGTGCTTTCGGCGTTGACTTTTTGCTGCTGAGCCGCCTGAGCGTTTAAGGCATCGATCACTGCCGTGATAGCATTCATTTGATTACGAACGGCTATGCCAGCCTCACTGGTTTCCGCCAGCATCGGGATCGCAGCTTCTTTATCGCCGGATTCAATAACTTCCACAATTTCGTTCATTGCTTTATCGGACACTTCTTTTGCCGTAACAAAAGCATCATAGGTCGTTTTTACATCGGCGCTCATTTTTATTAGGTTCATCTCTTCGATGAGCGCATCCATTTCCTTTTGTCGGTCGGACAGACTGCTCAATTCCTTTTGAACAAGTGCCGGATCATCCAGCAGGATCGCCTGCCGGTAATTGACGCGTTCTCTCTGAAACGCTCTGTCGATCTGCGCCATTTTTTGAATAGGTATCAACATTTCTTCGTACGATTTCTCGGCGTCGCTGTTGAGTCCCAGCATATTGATAATGCCGAAAGTGCCGCTGGCCGCGCTCAATAAGGCAACCAGAAGAAATGCGCCGATCATCTTTGTCCCTATTTTCATTTGTTTGAACATATTTCCCCCTAAGGCTATTTTTTTCAGTTTTTTACACGCCTTTTATATCGTACTGTTTAAACAGAAATTAACTGAAATTTCGACATTTTCTGATTACCCCTTTGCTGTCATTCTCTTGATTTTTTTTGCATTATATGGTCATTATGCACTTTTAAGCAATAAAAGAAATCGCATTCCTGCGATTCTTTTGCTAAACGAAGCGATAGCCTTTTTTTACCGATAAAAAATTTTATTAAATTTTTTCATAAATTTTTCGCGGATGCTATTTTACCTCAGCAACCAACTCTACGCCGGCCGCTGTCATAAAGTAAAGAGCGGCAATATTCATCAGATTTGCGTTGTGCATGCCGAGATCAAACGTATCCACCGCGTTTATGGGCACGATCACGCGTGTTTTTTGATTCTGCATGTTAAACCAGGTTTTCAGCGTGATGGTAAACTGCTGGATGCAGATATCCGTGCAGTCGCCCACAACGATGAATGTATCGATATTTTCGTGATTTTTAAGCCAGTTTTTAAACCGCTTTTCCAAGAAACCGTTGGTGGAATTTTTGGGGATCAGCGTATACTCTCCGGCTTTCAGCTCGTCCACCACATCCGATTCCGCGCTGCCTTCGATGCAGTGCGGCGGATACGCTTCGAATTCGGGTGATTTTTTGCCGTGCGTGTCCGAAAGCGCAAGCTTCGTGATATTCAATTCATCGCATGCTTTGGACAGCCTTGCCGCTTCGGGAATAAGATCGGCGATTCTTGGGCTGAACAGCGCTCCCTCCTTGGCAAAGCCGTTGACCATGTCCATAAAAACGAGCGCGGTATTTTCGCTTGAAAAATCGGTCAGCTTCACGGAACTCAGGTTCGCGACCATATCATAGATCTCACCCAAAGCTTTGCCGCTTTCCTCCAAAAATTCTTTTTTATCAATAAGTTTCATCGCTTTATCCTTTCGATTTGATTACCGACCCGCAAAAAATACCGCCTACGTCGGCAGATTCACACGGTCTTTAATTTTGACTTTGACAGGAGCGTTTGTATGCCTAACCGGATGTTGCTCCCTTATGATGCTATTATACCAATTTTACTTGAATTTCTCAATAGTCCGCGCGTGAAATTGCCCCAACGGGAGATTTACGGCTGCAATTAAAAAAATCACCGGC
>DAITPG010000294.1:0-3171 GCA_036833715.1 Eubacteriaceae bacterium
GTTCATGCCTAAAAATGTCATGGGTATGGCGAGCATGATGGCAATAGTGGCCCCGAAGGCGGCTCCGGATGAAATGCCGAGTACAAACGGGTCTGCCATGGGATTTCTGAACAGCGCCTGATAAACGGCGCCGCATACGGCTAGGATGCCGCCCACGGTAAACGCCAGCAGCGTCCGCGGGAAGCGTACCTTCCAGATGATCGTTACCTTGGTGCCCATGTCGGCCAGCTTGTCCGAGTTGATGCCGAAGAGCTTGTTGCCCAGTATCAGCAGCGTTTCTTTAAGACCGATATCTGCCGAGCCGAAAAACGTGCAGGTTAAAACCACCGCAACGGCACCCAATATCCCTATTAAAATGAACATCGTTGTTTTTTTCATTTGCTTTCCGCCAATTCTGACAATATTTTTATGGATTACGCAGATACGCAAATATACGGATCGGATGATCCGTATATTGTGTACCCTAAATATTTTGCGATCGACCTATTTATAAGCGGCAAGATCTGTCAAATATTCGGATGTGATCTTAAGATCGGGATAAATCATTTTTGCGAATACTTTCATGCCTTCTACGCAGCGCGGTCCCGGTCTGGATACGATATCCGCGATGGGATCGGTGAAATCGATATAATAGACTTCTCCATTTTTGAATGCGCTGATTTCATCGAATCCGTCCGGCTGAACATAAAATGCTTTGGAGGACATGCAGATATAGACATCGGGATTGGCTTCGATGACTTCTTCCGCTGAAAGCTGCGGAGCCGAAATATCGTAATCAAGCGCGATGTTTTTGGCGTTGATCATACCGAAGATGTTGCCCTGAAGGCTGAGCTTGCTGGATGAATAAAGCATGCCGAGGTCGATGAAAACTTTCTTTTCGGTGACTTTGGCAACGGCTTTTTCGAGTTCTTTTAAGTCTGCCTTCATACCGTCCACGACTTCTTCCGCTTTGTCGAGCTTGTTGGTGATGGTACCGACTGCCAGGATCGAATAGTAAACATCGTCGATATCGACTTCGTTGGCCGAATAGACTTCGATGCCCGCTTGATTTAACGCATCCTGCACATCGGTTGCGAAGGATCCCGCCACAAACACAACATCGGGATCGAGTTCAATGATGCGTTCAAGGTTTACGGAATATGTATCCCCCACTTTTTCTTTCTTTTGCGCTTCCGCCGGATAATTGCACCAGTTGGAAACCGCGGCAACCATGTCGCCCGCACCTACGGCAAATAAAATTTCAGTTACGCTGGGGGCAAGCGAAACTACTTTTTTCACTTCGCTTTTGAAGGTGACTTCAGCGCCGTTTCCATCCTTGATGGTCATCGGATACGTGCCGGCTTTGGGCAGACCGAGATCATCGGAAGCGCTCTTTTGGCAGCCGAACAGCGGCATTACGGCAAACAAAACTGCCAATAAAACAATTAAGACTTTTTTCATAGCGTTCTCCTTTATTCATAAGAATATAAAATCAAATAAAAAAACCGCATATCAAGCGGGTTTATTAAAAACTCTTCCCGCCGAAGATTTTTACTGCAAATCATTAAGGCTGGTTCCTGACTTATGCGGATGGCCGCAATCACAGTAGCGGGGGCTGTAACGGATTGTCACCGTTTTCCCAAATTGAGCGTTGAGCACCTTAATAATTATTCGGATATTCAGTTTTTCACCCATACTATAGCACAATCTCAAATAAATGTAAAGTTTTATCGAAAAAAGCGGTCGAATTTTGTGAGGATTTTGCGATAGTGCAAAAATAGATATTCATTCTGATTCTATAACTTTACTGAATAACTATTGCTTTAATTATTTCATGTTTATTTTATTTCATGTTTATCTTTATTTTTATTTCATTATATTGAAATATTTTTTATGCTTAACGGCGATATTTGGTATAATCGAATAGTCGAGCATTACACTCAATTAATAATAATACACCGCAAAGCGAATTGTATCCTAAATGCTATGCAGCGAAAATGGGCGGAAGATAGCCTATCCTATTTATTTTATAATTAGTTAATTAACAAAGGTGAACAATTTTAATAGTTCAAAGGTTATGGTATGGACAATAAAGATAAACTTGAAACTATTTTACAATCAAATCTTGCCGAAGATGAATTTGTATTATGGCGGGGAAAACCTGATATGAAAATTCTTTTTAAAGATGAAACAATACAAATCGTATTTCCAAGTTTGTTTTTTTGCTTGATCATATTTTTTACTTTTCAATTTTTTGACAAAGATCATTCAATGAGTTTATTATTTAAATTTTTAATTTTTTTACCGCCGGCAATTTTTGATATTATTGATCAAAGCCATTGGTTTTTCAGGAAAAAGAATACTTTATTTGTTATTTCTAATAAGCATGTGTTTGATATATTTATGAATGACAGTTATAATACGAACGATATTACTATTCACAAAAAAGTTTTATCTGAAATTAAGAAATATGAGATAAGAAAGACAAATTTACATATGGGTGAAAAAAGATTCCGCATTTTTTCATCACCGATTCACTATGTCAATGAATCTCTTGAAGATGATTTTTATTTTCGTTCTTTTAACATTATTATGAACCATATGAATTATTTCACTTTTTTTGATTTAGCTGATGTCGATACACCCGCAACGCTTATAAAACAATATGCAATCAATGCCGAAGAATACATTGACGAAATAAATATACAATAAATCTTTTATAGATTTAGGAGAAAATAAAGTAAAATGACTATTTTAAATGATTTTTTTAATAATTCATGGAATTTAATATGGACTTTATCAGCTATCGTAAACCTATTCGCTATCATTCAATTGATAAGAAAAGATATACCCACGAATAAGAAAAATAAATACAAGTTGATAATAATGCTTACAGGAATACTTTGTGCATTATTTTATTTCCTCAACAAGATGTAAAAGTAAAGGTATTGAAGTGGTTATATATGAAAATCTTATTAAAAAAGATATTGTGGTGATTCTTTGCAGAGTAGAAATTTTATATCTTTTTACATAAGCATGGTTTGCAAAAAAAGCAGCGCGCCGTCATTGGAGCGGGGCATTCCGGCCTTGTAGCGGGTTTTTGCCAGTTTCTTGGCCTCGGTCTCGTAACCGTCCTTGCCGCCCCAGGTAACGCCAAACGGCGGATTGCTGAGCATATAGTCAAACTTATGG
>DAITPG010000295.1:0-3164 GCA_036833715.1 Eubacteriaceae bacterium
GATCACACACACGTTTTGCAGCATATGCCAATCAAAAAAGCGGTATGGGCTTTGGGCATCCCGATGATCATATCGATGCTGGTACAGGTCATTTACAACATGACCGATACCTTTTTTATAGGCATGCTCAACGAGCCCGTCATGGTGGCCGCAATTTCCATCTGTCTGCCCGTGACGTTTATTTTGCATACGTTCGGGAACTTTTTCTCGATCGGCGGCGCTTCCTTTATTTCCCGCATGCTGGGGGAAGGGAAGAGGGATTCGGCAAGCCACGCGGCTTCCATATCCTTTTGGTCCACCTTTGCGCTCAGCCTAGTCGCTTCCGTTTTGGGCATCCTGTTCATCGAGCCGATGCTCCGTCTGGTAGGCGCCAGCGGCCAAACGATCGGGTACGCAAAGGATTATCTGCTCATACTTTTGTTCGGCGGGCCTTTTATCGGCGCGCAGATCACGCTGGGCGGCCTTCTGCGCTCGGAAGGTGCCACCAAACAGTCCATGACCGGCATGGTGCTGGGCACGGTACTGAACATTATTTTGGATCCGCTGTTTATCCTCTATTTTCACATGGGAGTGGAGGGCGCCGCGCTGGCTACCGCGCTGGGCAATTTTGCGGGCTTCAGCTATTATATTTTTCATTATCTTCGAAATAAAGGGATCGTTTCCATTGGCCTGCGCAAATTTACTTTTCAGTGGCATTATTATAAAGAAATATTAAAGATCGGCGTTCCCGCGTCCTTAGGCTTTCTGCTTATGAGCCTGGCCATGGCCTTGTCCAATGTAATTGCGGCAAGCTACAGCGACAATGTGGTGGCCGCCTTCAGCATCGTGTTCCGCATTACGAGCATCGGCTTTATGATCATACTGGGGCTTGCGGAGGGCACGCAGCCCCTGATGGGCTACAGCTACGGCTCCGCAAATTACGGCCGTTTGTTTGAAACCGTCCGCTATTCCATTAAGGCGGCAACCGTCATCGGCGTTATCTTTACGGTTGTTTTCTATTCTTTTCCCGAGGCGTGGATACGCGTATTTATCAAAAATGAGGAGGTCGTTGCGCTGGGAACGGGGATTTTGCGCATCATGCTCACTTCGCTTCCCTTCTTGGGTGCGCAGGTGATTTTACTGACCCTGTTTCAATCGATCGGAAAGCCCGTGGAATCCATGGTGGTGGCGCTGGGAAGGCAGGGCCTTTTCCTTGTGCCGTTTTTATTTCTGTTTTCGAAATGGTGGGGATATACCGGTTTTTTGGCAGCGGAACCCGTGGCGGATATCTTTACTTCAATCCTCGCGGTGATTTTATACTATTTAATGAAAAATAAGATCGTGAAAAAACATAATACGGATGCGCTGTAAACTGCGCATCCGCGCAGCCGATAATCGGTCGATACATCGGGTTTTATCCGCCGTTTCATATTGCCTAAGCATTACGCTTTGCATGCTGCATACGACGACAGTCTGCTCATTCGCATTTTTGCTTCACCGATAAAAAAACACGCGGGATTTATTCAAGTCTTATTGCATGAGACTGCCTTGCTTTGCTCCTATCATTTGTTTGATATGTTTATTTTTGCTGCGTGAGCGCTGACAGCGTTCTTTTTTATTATGTAAAGGATCAACAGATAAGTACGGGCGGGCAGAAATAAAAAAGATTTGTAAATTACTGTTGACATTTTTTAAATTTCATTTATACTATAAATATCTAACGAACGTTAAATAAAAGAGGTTAACCATGGTCAATGAAAATTACTCAATCAAAGAACGGATCTTGCAGCAATCGGTGGCGTTGTTTTCCGAAAAGGGCTACCACGGAACCTCCATGAGGGAAATCGCGGCAAAAGCGGAATGCAGTATGCCGATGCTCTATTACTATTACAAAAATAAAGAAGAGCTTTTTTACGCCTTGGCCTACAGCGAATTTGTGGAATTGATCGAAAAGCTCAATACGCAGGTGAAAAGAGGGCAAACGCTCATAGAAACCTATTTTAACGCCATTCAACAGCGCAAGGAACTTTCGGCTTACGATAAGGCCGTTTACAAGCTTTCGCTGAAGGCATGGTTCGGTTTTGAAGATCATTCAAAAGTCAGGGAAGATATTCTTGCTTGGGAGGGCGGAAGATTGGATCGCACACAAAAGCTGTTTTCGGCTTCATTTGAAGATAAAGACCGGCTTGCGGTTTTTTCAAATGTTTTGGTCAGAGTCATGGAAAACATCATCGAAAAAATTATTTTGTTTGATGAGGACATTTCGGATGAGCAAATCAAAAAAGAACTGGATTACCTGTATCATCAAAAGTAATGGAGGAGAAAAAATGGAAACGGAAAGAAAAATCAAAACCCTGCAAATGTTTTATTCGGCTGCTTTAGCCGACGCGGTCCTCCGCATGGGCAATGAAGGGATACTGCAAAAAGTTACGGATCAAAAGAAAAGCGAACAGATGCTGAGCGGAAAAGCAAGGGCGCAGCAGCTGGGGATCGCAAAGGCGGAGCAGGTATTTGAAGTGCTGCCGGAGATTTTTGAATGCGCGGACTGGAAAATAACGCCCGATGCAAACGGGTTTGCAGCCGAAGCCCGCAGCTGCATGCTGTGCGGCATGGCAAAAAAGATGGGTGCGCAAAGTCCTTGCAACCTGTACTGTCTGGATGCGATGGAAGGCCTGGTTAAAGGCGTCGAACCCGATGCGCACTATCAGGTGGAATCCACACTCTGGAATGCGGAACAATGCAGAGTATCCGTAAAAACGCATTGACCGTTTTCGGTTTTAGCGGAGGTTAATGTGAATGATAAAAAATGGATCTGTCTTGTGATCGGTTTGATCCTGTTGGTCTTTTCCAACGGAAGGTATGCGCTCGCTCCGGCGGCATGGCTGGCGCCCGTATTTCTGCTGACTTTTTCGAGACAGACAAAACCGCTGAAGACCTACATACTACTCGCGGTAACGATCGGCGTTTGTTCTCAAATTTCATTTTGGAAATTTGCATCGTCCAATCCGGCCAACATCCTGTTTTATCTGCCGTTTTTTTTGGGATTTTTATTTGCGCTGCCTTATGTGCTGGATCGTCTTATATTCAATAAAGTTCATCATGGCGCAAAAACCTTGATTTTTCCGGTTGCCTATACATTCATTGAATTTGTCTATGTTTCATTGAATCCTTTGGGGGATATCGGG
>DAITPG010000296.1:0-3153 GCA_036833715.1 Eubacteriaceae bacterium
CGTTATGATATCAATAGCAAATATACCTTATGCTGGAATGCATTTTATGGGATGTATCTGCTCGGTGATAAGCGACGGGAACGAATATCGACTGGCGACTTACGCAGGGGCAAAAATTATAGAATTCAATAAAAACTATCTGGAATTAAGACAGGGTAACTATCGATTGACCGTGCATATCATGGAAAATAATCCGCAGATGCTTTTTGCTCCGGTGAAAGGAAGTATGAACAAAAGCATACATGAACATCCTTCCTGCAAAGCCAGCTATCGCTTTTACAAAGGCAGCACGCTACTGCTGAATCTCGAAAGTGACCATGCAAGCTTCGAGTTTGTGGAGTGAGTAGACTTCTTATCATTATGTAATTTTATTTTCATTTTATACCATTTGTAAATTTACTTTCATTTTACTGAATCTTCATTGTTGATCTTCAATGATTTTATTATACTAAAAACATTGAAATTATATAATAATGGAGGAGTAAAATGACTCAAGTAAAAACTCAAACCAATTCATCACAAAAAATGATGATCTTTGTTCTTACCATGTCTCTTTATGGTTTGGCTACGCTATTTTCTGAACTTATTCCGGAATTTCATATCGGAATCGTTGAGCTTTCAGTCGAATATTTTTTGTTTATCCCGCTTACTTTGGCGATGCTGTTTGATCCCCTTCCGGTAGCATTTGGCGCGGCTATGGGTGAACTCATATTCAGCGAGATCATGCTCGGGCAATTCGGCGGACTTGGGGAATTGGAAAAATTTCTGACAGTTGTGATTGCTGTTTATGTTGCAGGCAGAATGATTAAAGACCCGAAAAACATCAAAATGGTTGCGTTCGCTGCCATATTTGCAGTAATTCTCCAGCAGGCGATGAGCTGCGCTGTAGATATTTTAAAAGTACAATTTGCCATCGAAGATTTTGAGGCTATCGCAGGACTTCCGGAAAGCGTATTCTTCACAGAAGGATTTTCATTTTTAAATGATGTACTTTTTTCCGGTATTCTGTTTTGCATGTTGCCAACAATGTACCTAGTGCCCAGATTATACGGTAAGATTGAACCTTTGCTTGGTATGAATCCCCGCGATAAAAATACCGTTTTCGGCGGAGAAAAAGTATTTACCCCGAAAGTTCTGATTCTGAGCATTTTAGGTTTCGCGGTATCGATAGCTGCGGAATTTATGTCCGAGTCGGATATGTCCCTGATCGACTGGGAAGCTGATTGGGCCGGAAGCAGCAATGCGCTCATAATCTCGATCGGTGCCGCCGCGATCATTGCGATCATTTTAGTCGCGGTCATCCGTAAAAAATCCATGGAATCGAAGCATGAATAATCCAGATCCGATCATTCAAATTGAAAATCTAACCTTTACATATCCTGGGGCGACAGAGCCTGCCCTGCGTAATATCAATTTTCAACTTGAACGCGGAGATTTCCTTGCAGTCATTGGCAACAATGGCTGCGGGAAATCTACGTTTTGTAAAGCACTCAACGGTTTGATCCCACATTTTTATACGGGCGATTTCACAGGCAAAGTGATGGTCGACGGATTAAATACGCAAGAGAATGATGTAAGTCGATTGGCGCAAAAAATAGGTTATGTTTATCAGGATTTTGAAAATCAGATTCTGCGTCCTACCGTAATTGACGATGCTTCATTCGCATGTTTGAATTTTGCGATGAAGGATTATCTCGAACAAGGCAGGCAAGCACTCAAACAAATTGGCTTAGCACATAAAGAAAATGACTTTGTTTGGCAACTTTCCGGAGGACAGAAACATTTGCTGGCATTGGCGGGTTCAATGGCTTTAAAACCGGATATCCTGATACTGGATGAACCGGTCGCACAGCTTGATCCCGAGCATGCCTATGTTACGTATGAGCTTTTGAAAATACTAAACCGCCAATATAAAAAAACCATTTTGGTAATTGAACATCACACTGAATTTATAGCCCAATACTGCACTAATATGATGCTTATGAAACATGGCGAAATTATATGGAAACTTCCCGTTCGGGAAGGTCTCAACCGTGTGGATGAATTGATATACAGCGAAATTCATCCGCCTCAGATCACGCTTGCCGCGCATCATTTTCATTCTGCAGAAACACATAAAAAAACACAGCTTCCTACAACATTGGAAGAAGGAAAGCTTTATTTCTCAGATATAAAATGCAAAAGCAGCGTCCATAATGTCACAAAAAAAAGATAGAGAAAAAGAAGGCTGTATGTCTTGACCATATAATGATAGAATACCGCGCTGTCAAAGGGAGCAATCCCATTATCTTCAATGATTTTTCACTTGATATTTATGAAGGTCAGCAAACAGCGCTTATCGGCAGCAACGGAGCAGGCAAAACGACTTTACTTAAACTTATGACCGGGCTGATTAAACCTAAATCCGGAGATGTATTCATAGGTGATCAATCAACAAAAGGACGATCTCCCGAAAATATTTCTGATACGGTATCACTCGTCTATCAAAATCCGGAAGAGATGTTTATCCGTGATTCCATCCGGGAAGATATAGAATTTGCGATGCGTGAAAGAAAGATCAACGATTATAAAGAAAAAGCCGATCGCTTAATAAACATGTTTAATTTGCAGGATATCAGAGAAAGAGACGGCCGTCTTTTGTCGGGCGGGCAGATGAGAAGAGCATCCTTGGCTATCGGTATTGCATTAAATCCCGAAATTTTGCTGTTGGATGAACCTACCGCAAATTTGGACATATCGACACGCAAAGAGATCCGAAAAGTACTTGAAGGCTTAAACAATGTAGTAACTACAACAGTGATCGCAACCCATGACATGCAGTTGGTATCCGAATGGGCGCAGCGCATCATAGTTTTACATAATGGAAAAATCCTTGCCGACGGAACCAGGGAAGAAATTTTTCTAAACAAATATGTGGTTGAGCAATCGGGAATACGTCCACCGGAGATTTATTTAATGAGCAAAGAGCTTGACCCTGCCGCAGATTGTTTCACCGTGCGAGAATTTTTGGAATATTTTGGGGGAGAGTCATGGAAAGGAAAAGTGTATGGCGAAATTAAGCAATAATATTACAGATAAATTCACCATTGATTATTTAAGAAATCAAGTATTAAAAAACGCATACGGCAACAACGACACGCCGATCGCACGTTT
>DAITPG010000297.1:0-3142 GCA_036833715.1 Eubacteriaceae bacterium
AAAAAGAACAAACCCGTAGTTCGTTAAAAACTATGGGTTTGTCAGTAGCCTGAGATCCTGCATAAGGATCTCTTTTTTTACTTTTAAAAGGGATATACGTTTTTGAATATACATTATTCCTAAGATAAAAGAAGTCATATTAACTTAGAATTAAATAATTCAAAAAACAAAAGATCAAAGCCATGCCTCCGATAATCCGTCTTACTTTTTTCTTGGATCCATCCTGTTTTGTTGATTATTGGCTTAGCATAATTAATCGATTTTTCGATATTCAACAATATTCGAATAAATCTGTTTAATCAGAAAATAAAAAACGCTTCACTCGGAAACGTTTGATTGATTAAAGAAATGGAGCTGATGATAGGAATCGAACCTACAACCTGCTGATTACAAATCAGCTGCTCTACCGTTGAGCCACATCAGCGCGAAATTGATTATATAATAAATCGGTGTAAAAAGCAAGTATTTTTTTTCTTTCGCAGCCTTAACGAAATATAAGATACGATATTAAAATCGCGCTTGTCAGCCCGATGGCATCCGCGGTCAGCCCTGCTTTTAAAGCAAATCTTGTTTTGGTGATGCCCGCGCTGCCGAAGTACATGCCCAAGATATAAAAGGTAGCGTCGGTGGAGCCCATCATAATGGATGCGGTGAGACCGGTAAAGGAATCTGGCGTAAAGGTCTTATAGATGTTTGTTAATACCGCCATGCCCGCCGCGCCCGAAAACGGCCGAAGAAATGCCATGGAAAACAGCTCCGGCTGTAAATCCGACGAAGGAAATATCAGCGAGATGCCTTTTGCGATAAAATCGATAAGTCCGCTGCTCATGAGCACGTTAACGGCAAAGATCATTGCCAATAAAAAAGGGAAAATCCGCAATACGGTCGCAAGTCCGCCCTTGCTGCCCTCAACAAAAGCGTCATATAGATCGATTTTTTTAACCAGCGCAAATATAAAGATAACGAGCACCAACGCAGGCATCAGAGAAGAAGCGATATATTCAAACATGTCTTTTTTTATCCCTTCGCTGATAAATTTTTGTGATGATGATCGCGCTTACTGTGGTAATGGCTGATGCCATCAATGCAGGCAGCACCGTCTGGGCAGGATGTGCCGATCCGTAAGATAAGCGCAGCGCAATAACGGAAGTGGAGATGATCTGCAGGCTGGAAGCATTAACGGTCAAAAACATGATCATATCATCACTGGCCACTTCACTGTTGTGGTTAAGCAGTTTTAATTCTTCCATGGCCTTTAAACCAAACGGTGTGGCTGCGGAGCCTAAGCCCAGCATATTCGCGCAGATGTTCAAAAGTATGTAATTATACGCTTTGCTGTCCTTGGGCGTATGCGGAAAAAGGGGTTTAAAAAGGGGAGAAATCAGTTTTTTAAAATGTTCGATTAAATTGGATCTGTCCAAAATTTCCATGACCCCTAGCCATAATGAACAGATACCTAATATGGTGATGGATACGTTCACCGTTTCTTTCGCTGCATTCAGCATACCCAGGCACACTTCATCCAATGTTCCGTAGAAAACGGAAAAAACGATGGAGATGACGATAATATATACCCATATTTTATTAAGCAAACGATCACCCCTTTTTTATCCGATATAATAATACATATTCCTGGGATGAAAATTTATGTGTCCTTTCATCAGCTTTGGAATAATCCCATATAATTGAATTATGGTTTTTCAAAAATATATTCTTTCTTATATATTACAATTTTCGACAAGAAAAAATTGATTCATTCAGCATAATGATGGTAATATTTTGAATAAAATTGACAATGAAAGAAATAGGGAGGTGTACTATGTTAACGGCAAAAGAAAATTATCTTCGAATGGGCAAAGGAGAAATGCCCGAATATGTACCTAATTGGACGATGGGCGGAATCTGGGGTCCTATTGACGAAAGCGTCCCCGCGCTTTTCTGCAATCCCAGTTCACCCGATATCAACGGCCCGGGACCTGTTTTCGGACCGGACAGGACCCTGTTGTCGACCGAATATACCGATATGTGGGGCGTCCCTCATATCGCCAATCCCGAAACGGGTTATCAGTTTATTCCCAGGCCTTGGGATTTCCATCTCGAAGATATCACAAAATGGGATCAAGTGATCAAAAAACCCGATTTCGACATCCATTCGATCGATTGGGAAACGATGGCTCAAAAAGATACCGCCAGGGTCAACCGAGCCGTCACAGGCGTTATGTCCGGCGGCGGTTTCGGTCCCTTTCAGTTTCTTGTTGGTCAGATGGGCTTTTGCGAAGCGCTCTGCGCTTTGGCAGAGGAGCCCGAAACGGTGAAAGAAATGCTCCATTATGTCTGCGACTGGTATGAGCCCATCGTCGAAAAAGTCGTCGAGTATTACAAGCCCGATCTGTTTTATCTGCTGGACGATTCCGCATCACGAAATCAGCCTTTTTTCTCCATGGAAACCTACAGAGACGTTTTTAAACCGATCTACGCCAGAATGAGCCGCCACGCTGTCAATCGGGGCATACCCGTGCAGTTTCACAATTGCGGCCGCTGTGAAGACCAGCTTGAGGATATGATGGATTTCGGCGTTGTCTTTTGGGACCCTGCGCAAACCCGAAACGATCTGAAGGGCATCAAGGAAAAATATAAAGGGAAACTGGTGGTTTGCGGCGGATATGACTTTATTCCCAAGGACGCTTCCAACGTAGGTGAAGATGAGATACGCTCCTACGTCAGAGACGTAATCGATCAGCTGGCACCCGGCGGCGGGTTCGCGTTTTGCGGCATGTATTTGGGGCAGGCAGCATGGGCGGCGCATGTAAAGCAGGTCAATCTATGGATATGCGATGAAGTGAATACCTACGGTAAAAATTTTTTCAAAACAGCGAAGGCTTAAAAATCGATCCGAATTAACTGTGAAATATTTAAAAGAAGATTTCAAGCAAAGAAATCTTCTTTTTTTTAATAATTACTCTACGTGGTTTGTGTAGTTATTGACAGCCCCTACCACTTGCGGTAGTATGGTAGAAAAGATGCGGAGCAAGCCATGAATGATCCAATCAATAAACTGATACGGCTTGGTTTTACGGCTTATGAAGCCAAAGCCTATTTCGCGCTGCTGAGAAAGCATCCAGCCATCGGTTATGAAATCAGT
>DAITPG010000298.1:0-3129 GCA_036833715.1 Eubacteriaceae bacterium
TCTTGATGCGGTCGAAATATTGACTTCCCGCATGAATGAAGCGCCTAAGAATTTTTCGGGCGGCATGCAGCAACGGGTGCAGATTTCAAAAGCCCTTGCCAATAACCCGTCTTTACTCTTGCTTGATGAAGTCACAACCGGCCTTGACCTGTCCGTGCAGGCAAAAGTATTGGATCTAATTCGAAAAATCAAAGCCAAATATAAGATATCGATTTTGCTTGTATCGCACGACCTCGCCGTCATACGCATGCTTGCGGACAGGACGGTCGTCATGCTGGACGGCAAGATCGTGGAAAGCGGGCTTACCGATCAAATCTTAGAAGATCCGCAACATGCCTACACACAACAGCTTGTTCATTCGCTGATTTAAGGAGAATATTTTGATTGCTATTATTAACGGAAAAATCGTTACGCCCGATGAAATCATCGATGATAAAGTATTGCTGATAGAAGACGGAAGAATAAAAGCTTTCGCAGAAAGCGCAAACGGAGCCGAAAAAATCATCGACGCACACGGACGATACGTGACACCGGGATTTATTGACATCCATTCCGACAGGATCGAACAATTCATCCAGCCGCGCCCGACCTCCCAGATGGATTTTGAGCTTGCTCTTAAAGAATGCGAACGGGAGCTGCTGCATTTGGGAATTACGACCATGTATCATTCACTTTCATTATATAAGGATGAATTTTTTGGCAAATCGCCGCTGCGCACCAAGGAAAACGTGCAAAAAATTGCCGATCTTATTGAAAATATCCATAAACGGGATCATCTGATCCATCACCGATTTCACTTGCGCATCGAAATCGACAATATCGGCGCATATGAAATCGTCAAAGACATGATCCGAAACAAAAAAGTACATGAAATTTCATTTATGGATCATACGCCGGGCCAGGGACAATACCGAAATATTCAAATTTACGAAAATACCATTACGAAATATCACGGCAAAGAGATCGAAGCCTTCGGCATTGAAGCTATTTTGGAATATCATCAAAACAAAGATCGATTATCATTTTCGCAGCTGAAAGAGCTGACGGAATTGGCGCATTCAAATGGCATAGCCGTAGCCTCCCATGATGACGATACCGAAGAAAAATTGATTGTCAATCAGGCGATCGGGGTTGATATCTGCGAATTTCCCATCCTGCTTGATACTGCTAAATCGGCACGGGCAAAAGGCTTTTTCACCGTGATCGGAGCTCCGAACATCCTGTTGGGCGGTTCCCATTCAGGCAATATGTCTGCGGCGGAAGCCATCAAGCAGGGCTGTGCGGACATTCTTTGCTCCGATTACTATCCGCCTGCGGTTTTGCACAGTATTTTTGTGATGACCCAAAAATACGGCATTCCGCTTCACGAAATGATCAATAAAGCCACCATCAATCCCGCCAAGGCCATGAAGATCGATAAAGAATACGGTTCGGTCGAAGTCGGCAAAAAAGCCGATCTTCTCATTGTGGATATTCTGGACGGTTATCCGGTTGTTACGCATGTGCTGGTTGACGGAAATACGACTTCTAGAGTTCAATACAGGAGGTAATTTTGGAAATTTTAAAGCTTGAGAATTTAGCCAAAAACTTTTATCTCCATAATCTCAATAAAGAGATCAGATCCTGTCAAAACATCAGTTTAACCTTAAATCGAGGCGAATTTATCGGGATCGTAGGGCTTTCCGGGGCCGGAAAATCCACCATACTTAAATGCATCAACCGCACGTATCTTCCGATGCAGGGTAATATTTATTACAACAGCGAAGCATTCGGCATGATCGATCTTGCCAAAGCTTCCGAACGGGAAGTGCTCTACCTTCGAAATTACGAGATCGGGTATGTGTCTCAATTTTTAAATGTTATGCCGCGTACCACTGCCAAAGAGCATGTGATGAATGCCCTTACAGAAATGGGGACCGGCAGTAAAGAAGCGGAAGAAGCATCCAAGGAAATGCTTGCGTATTTTAAGCTGCCCGATAACCTGTGGGATGTTTACCCTAATACCTTTTCCGGCGGTGAAAGGCTGCGATTAAACCTTGCGCATGCCATGGTCAAGCATCCGCGGCTGATGCTGCTGGATGAACCGACGGCCTCACTGGATAATAAAACAAAAGTTTTGGTCAAAGAAATGCTCATCAAACTCAAAAGCAAAAATACCAGTATGATCGGTATTTTTCATGACTTAGAGTTTATGGAGGGCGTATGCAATAAAGTGTTTAATATTTCGGAGGGAACCTTTGTATGATAAAAGCAGATTTGCATATCCATTCCACGTTTTCCGACGGGAGCGACAACCTGCAGCAGATCATTGCTGCTGCCGAACAAAATGGGATTGATGTGATTGCCGTAACCGATCACGACACGTTTTCGCATTGCGCACAGATACCTCAAACCAATCGTTTAAAGGTCATTGGCGGTATTGAAGTATCTGCTGTCGATCCCGAAAATAACCTGCGCGCGCATATACTCGGTTACAATATAAAAGATCCGTCTTTGATCACCGCGCTTACGCAGCCCTTGCTGGAAGCGCGAAATGAAAATTCTCAAAGGCAAGCCGAAATATTATCCGGGCAAGGATATGATGTGCCGCTTGAGAAACTGCAAAGAGCGGAAGGCAAATATCTTTATAAACAGCATATCATGGATCATCTGGTGCAAACAGGGCAGGTAGCTGAGATGTTTGGAGAATTTTATTGGAATACGTTTAAAAAAAAAGGCATTTGCGCATTTGATATCAAATATATTGATGTGTATGAAGCCGTTGAAACCATAAAAAAAGCGGGCGGCCTGGCTGTGCTTGCTCACAGCGGCCAGCAGCAGAATTTCTATTTGATACCTGCGCTGGTCGAATGCGGCCTTGCGGGACTTGAATTGAATCATCATGCAAACAGCCGTACCGATAAAGAAATCATTCGCGAATACGCAAAAAAATACGGCCTGTTTCTTACGGGCGGCAGCGACTATCACGGAAGGTACGAACCGCAGCTTTACGGCGTGGGCGACATCCTATCGGAAGAAAGCGGTATTGAAGCGATATGTTAAATAAAGAACCGAATATTGAGGATTCCGTCCTTTTAAACAATACGGTGCTGGGAAATTACACGCAAGTTCAGGCGCACAGTATTTTAA
>DAITPG010000299.1:0-3097 GCA_036833715.1 Eubacteriaceae bacterium
GCTGTCGATCCATACGCATAATGATTTCGGTATATCCGCTGCTCTTTCTGCGGAAGCTGCCAAAGAAGGAGCGACCTTGATCGATACTACTTTGTTTGGTATCGGAGAGCGGGCGGGAAATTGTGATTGCTTTAAATTTGCTGAAAACGTAAACGATCAATTTGAACTGCGCCCGTCGGCCGGCATGCTAGAATCGATCAAGCAAACGGCCTATCGAACCGTATTCCCTAACAACGATGATAATAACTGGAGCCAAAACTAAAAGAAAAGGAAAAAAAATGAAGAAAAAAAACACAAAAATCTTATCCGCATTATTAACTCTCACCTTTGTATTTGTATTGATAAGCGGCTGCACAGCAAAAGAAGAAGTGGAGCTTACGATATCCGCGGCGGCAAGCTTAACAGATGTGATGAAAGAGATTGCGGAAGTATATAAAGAAAAAGCTTCGCATGTTACTTTAACTTATACCTTCGCTTCATCGGGCACTCTCCAGACCCAGATCGAGCAAGGCGCGCCGGCCGATGTGTTTATTTCTGCAGGCAAAAAACAAATGACGGCGCTCAATGACAAAGGGCTGCTTTTGGATGGCACAGAAAAAGATCTTTTAGAAAATAAAATCGTACTCATCGTACCTAAGGGAAGCGCAGTTGGCATCACTTCCTTTGAAGATGTAGCAGGCGATAAAGTAAAACTTGTAGCGCTCGGAGAGCCCGCCGGCGTGCCTGTCGGACAATATTCCGAACAAATCTTTAAAAGCCTTGGCATACTGGACGAAGTTAAGACAAAAGCCAATTACGGAAGTGACGTAAGAACGGTGTTGACATGGGTGGAAAACGGAGAAGTGGATTGCGGCGTAGTATACGCAACAGATGCTAAAACAACGGATAAAGTTGAAGTCATCTGCGAAGCGCCCCAAGGCAGCAGTGACAAGATCATTTACCCCGCAGCCGTCATAGGCAGCACCAAATACACTGATGAAGCCAAAGACTTCCTTGAATTTCTATCCTCGGATAAAGCGGCCGCCATATTTGAAAAATATGGATTCACGATGGTGAAATAGGTTAAACAAAAATATCCGATAATGCGAATTTATGAGGATTAGAGAAATCGGCATTAGAGCAATAATAGACTGCATGCTCCCGCTGACTATAAACCATAGAGAATACGGTTTTCCATTCGCCGTTTTGTTTAGCGGCATACAAAATATCAAATGCTTGATCGACAGTCGCGCTGCGGTTGTCATCGAGCATTTTAATGACGGTATCATACCTGCCGCAAGAAGACGTTCCGCTTGAATCACATAATGAAAAATTGGCCATCGCATAATAAGGTGATTCCTCACAAGGGCTGTAAAGGACGCCCCTGCCGGGTTCGACGATCCAAACGTTTCCGTGCTTATCCGCGATCAGGTTATGCGTGCTGATGTCCGGGGTATTGACAACTTCGGTTTCCTTAAGATAACGGCCGATATCAGCGGCGGGTATTGTTTCATTCAATACATCACCCACAAGTTTAGTGGTGTGCGTCACATATCTGCTTGGCCTCCGGTAGGCGCCTTTGCCGTTGGAATCGACGATGAGGTTATTGATAAAGGTTCCTGCGCCGTTGATGCCGAAGGATGGATATCTTCCCTTTCCTATATCCGCATATACCGTAAAACAGGCAGGGTTATGGATATCCGCTGAAAATTTAAACCCGTCGGTATCAAAATTCATGCCTATGATGATAGTATCGGCGCGTTGAATAAAACTTGTGCACATAATTTTTTGACCTCATTTCCATTCAAGTATAACATACTGTCGGTTGAAGCCTTTCATATCCGATGAATTTAATTAAGGGAGGTGTCTGAAGTGGATATATCGCCGCTGCTTATCTCGATCAAAGTTTCCTCAATCGCAACCGTCCTGACTTTTTTTCTGGGGATATTCAGCGCCCGGTTTGTTGTAAAAATGAGGCGCGGAAAAAATTTGATCGACGGGATATTTACGCTTCCGATGATCCTTCCGCCTACCGTCGTCGGATTTTTCCTTTTGCTGATGTTGGGGAAAAACAGTTTTGCAGGTAAATTGCTGGCTTACTATGATATCTCGCTGGTGTTTTCGTGGATTTCAGCGGTAATCGCTTCCATCGTTGTGGCTTTTCCGCTCATGTATCGTACGGTAAGGGGCGCTTTGGAAGAAGTGGATCCGGATATGATCAGCGCGGCACGGACACTGGGTATCAGCGAACTTAAAATATTTCGCTTGATCATATTGCCCAATATTGTACCCAGCATAGTTGCCGGTACGATTTTGAGCTTTGCGAGAGCGCTCGGTGAATTCGGAGCAACCATTATGGTTGCGGGCAATATCCCGGGCAGAACGCAGACAATGTCCGTTGCCGTTTATACGGCTGTTCAATCCGGTAATTATTCACTTGCCTACCGATGGGTAGCCGTTATCTGCGGTATCTCTTTTGCAACTATGTTTTCTATGAATCTCTTTAACAGCCGCCATACGAAAAAAATCGCAAAAAAGGAGACATTGAGATGACTCTGCATGTGGATATTCAAAAAAAATTATCCAATTTCAAACTGGATGTGCACTTTAATACGGATAAAGATTTTTTGGGTATCCTGGGTGCCTCCGGCTGCGGTAAAAGCATGACATTGAAATGTATCGCTGGGATTGAAAAGCCTGACAGCGGCAGAATCGTTTTGAACGGCCGCGTATTATTTGATTCCAAACAAAAAATCGACCTTCCTCCCCAACAGAGGAAAGTCGGGTATTTGTTTCAAAGTTATGCCTTGTTTCCCAATATGACCGTCGAAGAAAATATACAAATGGGTGTAAACGGTACAAAGGAAGAAAAAAAAGAAGCCGCGTCGCAAAAAATTGCGGCGCTGCATTTAAACGGCTTGGAGCGTAAAAGGCCAAGCATGCTTTCCGGCGGGCAGCAGCAACGGGTCGCCATGGCGCGGCTTCTCGCCTCCGATCCGGATATCATTTTGCTAGATGAGCCGTTTTCGGCTCTGGACAGTCATTTGAAGCATAAGCTTGAAGAAATGCTGACCGATGTATCCGAGAATTATCGCGGATCGGTAATCATGGTGTCGCA
>DAITPG010000300.1:0-3092 GCA_036833715.1 Eubacteriaceae bacterium
CAGTCATACAGTTTGAGATCACATACAAGGCCGTTATTTTGTCTGCATAGCACTGTTTTTTGATTTTATAAATTCAAGGACATCGTTGAACGGCACAGCCTTGCTGTACAGATAGCCCTGATAATAATCGCAGCCCAGATCAAAAAGGATATCCCGCTGTGCCCCCTCTTCAACGTATTCAGCCACCACTTTATAATTCATGGTTCTGCCGAGCGCAACGATGGAAGATATCAGCGTGCAGCAGTTACTGTTTCTCAGCACATCCTTTACGAGTGATCCGTCCAGCTTTACGATATGGAAATTGCATTCCTTCAAATACATCATAGAACTGTGCCCCATGCCGAAATCATCCATTGCCAGTCTAACGCCCATTTGATCGATCTTATCGATCATCGCGCTGATTTTGGTATCAGCCAAGAGTGCGAGCTTTTCGGTGACTTCTATTTCAATGTCGGACGGGTTGATCCTATGTTTTTGTATCGCCTTATTAAGCAGTTCGGGCAGCTTTTCATCCTCAAACTGCTTGTTTGAGATATTTATGCACATGCTCAGCCCGCTGAATCCGCATTGATGAATGGCGGCCAAATCTGCGCATGCCCGGTCCATGATCCACGTACCCAGCGTATCCATCAAATGGGATTCCTCTGCGAGGGATATGATCAGCGGCGGATAGATGAATCCGTAGCTTGAATGCTCCCATCGAAGCAATGCTTCCAATCCTGCAACTTTTTCGTTGTTGTCAATAATAGGCTGATAAAAAAGCCTTACCTTTTCATGATTTAGGTCATATTCCAAGTCGGCGGCAAGCAGTCTGGCAACACTGCCGACTTTGTCATGCCGGGATAACAGTGCGGCCGAATTGCCGCGTTCCTCAAAATGGGTAAACGCCTTATAAATTTGATTGAGATTTTCGATTTTTCGGGATTGATTGACTTTTTCGGAAAGCCTGATAAACGGCACATAAATCAAAGTCCCTACCGTGAGGTTAAACATCTGCAATAAGCTGCCGGAAACCGACCCAGTGGAAACATAGCCGCTGAGAAAAATGGGAGTAGTCCATTCGACGGCATGGGTGGTATACGGAACCAAACCCAGCTGAACGGCAACATAGGAAACCGCCGTCATCATAAGCGGGACCAACAGAAACGGCAATACATAAACGGGATTGAGAACGATCGGAACCCCGAAAACCATCAATTCGTTGATATTGAAAAGAACAGGGATTGCCGAAAGCTGCGCAAGAGATTTTTGACTTTTGTTTTGTCCTGTGAGCAGCATCGCAAGCACCAGACAAAGCATGGATCCGCAGCCGCCCATCAATACAAACGTATCAAAAAAGGTTTTTGTGAAAATTTGTGACGGTTCCAAGCCAAAACGGATCAACTGCTGATTGAGTTCAAGCGCGGGCACAAAAATTCCCTGCGCCACGGGCTCCATCATATTGCTGCCATGGATACCCAGCACCCAAAACAGATGTATGAGAACGATAAACAAAATGCCGCCCAAGAAGTCGGAGCGTATCAGCGAAAAAAATTTCAGCAGACATCCGGCCAAAAATGTTTGGATATCAGAAATTTCAAAATAGTAAAAAAAGACTTGATTAAGCACCGCAAACAAACTGATCGTAAGCGCTGCAGGTACAAAAAGGGAAATTGCGCTATTGAAATTCGGATTGGCTCCGTCGGAATACAAATGAATCTTAAAAAAACGGATAGCGGCGAGTCTGCGAAATAAGATCGAAGAGATTACGGTCACCATTATCGCGATAAAAATTCCGATCACCCCAAAATGTGACATCGAAAAGCTTTCTTTGTTGATACCCGAAAGCGCAACGAAAGCAGCAAGGGATGTAATCGATGAAATAACGGGACTCACATAGCCTTTATGCTCATTCATTTCCTGTGCGTATGAATAGCTGATACAGATTACGGCTATCAAAGAGAAAAAATTAAATGTGCCGTCCCTTACAAACATAAGCATGTTGGACCATGAATCCCCAAATACATGGGTCATAAAATTCCGGTAGGCTTCGATAGGCAAACTGAGAAAAACAAGAGCAAACGAACCCAGCAGCGCAAACGGCACCATATAAGTAAAGCCGTTGCGTATGGCAGTCAGCAGATGATTGCCGGTTACAGCGGTATTGAATTGAATAAAAAAATCAAGTAGTTTTTTTTTGTATCGCATACATCTCTCCGCAATCGTCTTACTTATTTAATCGGTAAAAAATTCAGAATAATTAGGCATACATAATTTATAAAAGCGTATATTTTTTAAGGGCACGGGCGCTTATCTGCAAAATTAAATTTATCAAATTAATTCAAAATAGATTGACAACTTTAAGGGTTTGTGTAAACTTAAAATATAATTTACATAAATGTAATACATATAGCTTATATCATTGTCTATTTGAATAAAGATTATCATAATAATCAAGGAGGAAACTAATGAAACTCGAAAGAAGGATTGTACATGCCCAGGAACTTACGCCGCAGCAGATCAAAGAGATCTGCGAAACCTGCCAAAAGAACGGCTTGCCGAAAGAAGGGCTTGGAAAAGAACTGAAACCGCCTTTTTCGGATAAGTTTGCGGGAAAAGAAGTAACCATGAAATTCGGCGATTTCAGAGACCTTACCTATCGCTTTAACGGCGCAGAAGAGCTGGAATGGAGCGATAACGGCATTGATTTTACGAAGGAATACTGCCAGATAACGGAATTTCCGGTAGGCAGCAATTTATTTTTCATTCATCATCTGCGCGCGTTTTCTTTTCCGTTGGAAGCCTACATATTTGTAATCGACATGGAAAACGAGTTGGTGACATTGGTCTATTCAACCGTAGGCGACTTTGTCCGTCCGCGCGAAGTGGACAGAACTTTCCATTTCGGTTATATTTACAGAGAAGGAAAAGCTGCTCCTGCAAAACTGCATGACTTTACAAAGGACTTTAACGGTTTGATTATCGACTGGCATTACGACCATACAAACAGCTTCATCGTCCGGCACTATTACGCCGACCATCTGCATAAATTTGACCGTTTGATCGTCAACGGAGCGTTTACCTTCAATTCAGCCGTAACATGCGATTATGTG
>DAITPG010000301.1:0-3067 GCA_036833715.1 Eubacteriaceae bacterium
CCTCCACCGCACAGTATGACTACAGCTTTACCGGCTGGAGCCCGGCAGTGAGCCCGGTTACGGGAGATATCACCTACACGGCGCAGTTCAGTGAAACCCCCATCACTTATCCGGTTACGTTCGTAAACTATAATGGAGATGTTCTCTCCAGACAGGATGTCCGCTACGGCGGCAGCGCCTCGGCGCCCTTTGTACCGGCGAGAGAAGGATACACCTTCATCGGATGGGACCGAGATTATGATTACATTACCGGCCCGATTACGGTAACGGCTGAATTTGAAATCAACTCTTATCCGTACACCGTCAACTATGTTGATGCGACGGGAGCGCAGATAGCGCCACCGACAACAGCAACAGCTGTATACGGCGAAACTCTGACCCTTACCCCGATCACGATCACCGGATATACACCCAGACTCGCATCTCAGCAGCTGACGATCAATACGGCAAATAATACGATAACCTTTGTATATGATGCCGCCGTGATCGTGACGCCGCCGGAAGAAATTCCCGATGAAGAAACACCGTTGGCAGGAGGCTCCGCTTGGGCGCTTCTGAACCTACTCATGATGATCGGCGCTCTGTTTATTGCCATCGGCCTTGTGATCACTTACTTCAAGAAGAAGAAAGAAGAGCAGCAAGTCAAACGTAAGCTCGGCTGGAGAATTGCAAG
Organism: Eubacteriaceae bacterium; assembly: GCA_036833715.1. Classification (GTDB taxonomy): domain Bacteria; phylum Bacillota; class Clostridia; order Eubacteriales; family Anaerofustaceae; genus JBGMEA01. Next base: position 674 of record DAITPG010000301.1, read on the forward strand.
CGTTGTTATAGCGATTGCTTCGATCATTACCTTCATCCTTACCGAAGACATGACCGCTCCGATGATATTCACTGACAAGTGGACGATTCTGATGGTCGCGTATGCTCTGCTCGGCGCAGGAAGCATGCTTCTTGCTAAAAAGAAAAAAGAAGAAAAAGAACAAGAGCAACAGGCATAAAGAAATAAAATCTGCCAATCAATACACAAAAACAGTTTAGATTCAATATATATTTCGAAGGACCGCACAAGAGTGCGGTTCTTTATTTTGCGGAATAAGCGCTCTGCTTAGTAGATCATGACAAGAAATTTGCATTTTTTGTAAAAAAAGATTATACTGTGACTGTATCCGACCGAAATAAGTAGTAAACGGGAAGGATACGAAACCGCATCAAAATGAAAAGGCAAAGTTTTTACAGATATCAAACCGTGCTGGCTGCCGTCTTATCGATGATATTCATGATCGGTTTATTCGGTTGCGGCAAGGCCCAAAGCAGCGATCCGACAGTCGTTATTTCACCCGACGGAGAAAATATTGATGTGGATAATATCATAATCAATGTACCCGATGCTTCCGGGGAAATCGTATATGGCGACGGCGAAACTGTGATCGATGCCAGCAACACCAATGATGGATATGTCATGGTTAAGCATGCGGGAACGAGTAAAAAGCTGAAAACAAAAATAAGCAGGCAAGACAGCAGCTATACCTACGATTTAAACAATATCGGAGACTATGAAGTTTATCCGCTCCAAATGGGTAACGGCACCTACACCGTTAAAATATATGAAAATTTGGAAGGTACTTCGTATATTCCGGTATATTCAGTTAATATAAGAGTACAAATGGATGACACGGATCGTGTATTTGTGTTCCCAAATCAATATGTATGGTATACCAATGCAAATAACGCGATAGAAAAATCATATCAATTGTGTGCAAAAGCAAATAACGATGAGGAAAAGGCCGATATAATATACAAATACGTATCTACCAAAATCAAATACGACAATAAAAAAGCCGCCACGGTTAAATCCGGTTACCTTCCGAATGTTGATGAAACCTTATCTTTAGGCAAAGGAATCTGTTTTGATTATTCGGCGCTGATGGCAGCGATGTTGCGAGCGCAGAATATTCCGACGCGTCTGGTTATCGGCAATGTGGAACCGGAAAATATCCTGCATGCATGGAATCAGGTTTATATCGGCGGCAAATGGATTTGGTTGGATGCAACATTCGGAAAAGCCAACCAACATAATGAAGATAATTACACGGAAGACAGAAAATACTGAGGATCCTATCGGGGGGATTATGAAAAGAAGCTCAAGAAAAAAACAGCTGCCAGCGCAGGAAACCGCCTTGTTTTGCGGCCAAATCGCTTTAATACTTAAATCCGGAATATTGCTGTCCGATGGCCTGTCAGTCCTTTACGATACATATAAGAATTCCCTATATGCCGATAAATTCAAAAAATTGCTCGAAGGGGTCGAAAATAATCTGCCGTTTTATGAATCCCTAGCGGCTATGGAAGTATTTTCGGAATATATGATCAATATGGTCCATATCGGAGAGAAGACCGGAAAACTCGATGATGTAATGGAATCGCTCAGCGAATATTATTCCAAGCAGACGGCTATCCGAAAAGCGATTAAAAATGCGGTTTTGTATCCAAGCATTTTGATCGCTATGATGGCTGTGGTCATCACGGTTTTGGTCGTGAAAATTCTTCCGATTTTTGATCAAATCTATAAGAATTTGGGTTCGGAACTGTATTCTTCATCCTCCTCATTAATGAACTTGGGTATGACCGCGGGGAAGGTGATCCTGATTGTTATCGGAGCAATCCTAATAGGTATTATCCTTGTTCTGATCCTGCTGGGATCAAAATACCGGGACTCATTTATAGAAAAGGTTTCCGATTGGTTTAGTGATATACGCCGTATCCGCGATAAAATTTCTGCATGGAGATTTGCATCCGTTATTTCGATGATGTTTACCAGCGGATACAATATGGAGGAAGCGTTGGAATTGGCGCCAACCGTTATTGCTGATAAAAATTTCAGTAAAAAAACAAAACGCTGCAGAGAACTGATCGAACAAAAATTTACTTTTGTGCAGGCCGTTACCGAGGTTGAAATATTTGAAACCATGCAAAACAAAATGATCCTGATCGCATCCGCCACAGGACAGTTGGATAAGGTTATGGAAAAGATTGCGGATATTTACCAAGAAGAAATCGATGAAGGCATATCCTATCTTGTATCCCTGACAGAACCAACGTTGGTTGCGGTGCTTTCTGTAATCATCGGGGGAATATTGCTTACCGTTATGCTGCCCTTGATCAGTATCATATCGTCCATGGGTTAAAAGTGCAGTGGAGTGATTTAAGATGCATT
>DAITPG010000302.1:0-3040 GCA_036833715.1 Eubacteriaceae bacterium
GGCCGTGACGGACGCGATGCTCGACATCGCAGTGAAATATCGCCCGTCCGACTGTTGCCTGGTGCCGGAGCGGCGCGAGGAGCTGACCACCGAGGGCGGCCTCGACGTGGCGAGTCAGGCGAGCCGCATTGCGGCTGCCTGCCGCTATGATTTTTTCTGCGATGTTGGATGCCGCCGAATAGTCCATACGAAGACCCAATACCGGATTTTGGTAAACCATGCCCATTACCGTGTTTTTGATCATGCGCTGCTCTGCCGCGCTGGATGACCATATGTTTTTTTGGCCTTCTTTGTAATTCATCAAATATGCGCTGCCCGAAGTTGGCTGCACATCAAAATATAAGCTTTTCATAAGCGTCGATTTGCCCGAGCCGCTTTCGCCTACTATGCCGAGCACCTCGCCCGGAAATACTTCCAGACTGACATCGTTTGCGGCCCATATGCTGCCGCAGATGCTGCAACGGTTTTTTTCGAGATTTTCATGGCAATGCGGGCATCCCTGGCCGTAGCGGACGACCAGATTTTCGATTCTTAAAACCGGTGTTTCATTTAGAGGCATTGGCTCTCACCTCCATACAATAGGAAGTATCGGAGCATTGATAATATTTTTCTCCGTTTTGCTGATCAAATATTTCATCCAGATAGGTATCGATGCTGCCGCAAAGCCTGCACTTTTTACCTTTAAAGCTTTCCTTCTCAAAAGGAATGTCATCAAAGGCCAGTGAAACGACTTTTGTATGCGGCGGAATGGCGTATATTTTTTTCTCCCTGCCGGCGCCGAATAAATAAAGGCATTCGGAATCATGCAGTTTCGGATTGTCAAATTTCGGGATCGGGCTGGGATTCATGATATATCGATTCTCAACCATGCAAGGATATTCGGATGCGATGGTGACTGTTTTATATTTGATAAGGCTTTCGTAAAGTTGTAGCCAAATGGGCGCATAATCCTTTTCCGCATGCATTTTTTTTGTGACTTCTTCGCGAGGTTCCACGATGCGGAGAGGCTCGGGCATCGGTACCTGTAAAACCAAAATCTGATCCTCCGTCATGGGTATTTCCGGAATACGGTGGCGTGTTTGAATAATGGTCGCTTCGGAGGTTTTAACGGTGGTTTTGGCATCGGTGCATAATCCCACAAATTTTTTGATATTGACAGCATTTACGCTCTCATCACTGCCTTGATCAATGACTTTTAATATATCGTCCGGGCCGATCAAAGAGAGCGTGAGCTGAATGCCTCCCGTTCCCCATCCACGCCCGATCGGAAGTTCCCTGGAACCGAAAGGAACCTGATAACCAGGAATTGCTACAGCCTTTAAGCTGCTGCGCCTGATCTCGCGTTTGGACCCCTCATCAAGAAAGGCATAATTGTAATTTCTATTCATTCTCGGGCTCCCTTGTTTTTCTTACGGAATCGAGCTTCGACTGGAAGGTTACATAATGCGGCAGCTTTAAGTGGGAAATAAAGCCGTTCATTTCCAGACTGTCCCCGTGCATCAACACAAATTCTTCATGCTGGGTAGGATAAGGGCCTTTATGCTCCAGCTCTCGGTCAAGGATCGCCATAGCGATCGCCTTGTTTTCGTTGCGGCCGAAAACCGCACCGTAACCGACGGCCAGCTTTAACTGGTCTTTATCATCCGCTTCGGTAAAGCATTCAACCTCGGTAATGAGTATTTCTCCGATACTGATGCTTTCGGACTCATCAAACAAATACGGGACGCAAAGTTCAACATATCCCGTTCGAAGCTCTCCTACGGTGGGATGCGCTAGTCCGAAACCGCGCAGCGCCGCATAAGCCAACCCCGAAACATATCCGGTATCGGCGCGCGTGAGCGTCTGAAGACGGGCGCTTCTGACGGTAGGGAATTCTAAAATATTTTCGGTGATATCATAAGGGATCTCATCGTTTTGCTCGCAGCCATCGATCAGCCCTTCCCTTTTCAACTCCTCCGAAACGCGCTCGCAGGGCGTTATTTTTTGTGGAATCTGCGATTCTAATTCCTGCAGTATTGAAGAATTCAGCTCAGAGGCATCTTCAAGATCAAAATCGATGAGCCTATGCGTATAATCGTACGTGGCGCCCAGTATTTGTCCGCCCATAATATCTTTAAAAGCGGCCGATATTCTGCGGACGACCCGCATTTGAGATCCGTCGACCGTTTGGGTATAATAATTTCTTGTCAGAGTGGAGCGGTACGCGCGCAAAAGAAAAACAGCCTCATCAATGGAACCCTCGCATTGCTTGAGCGCAAGCGCGGCGTATGTTTTGGAATAAAGACCCGCTTCGCTCATTACGCGGTCCACCAGCAGCGACATCATATTCTCGATCGATTCCAGCTCGATGTCTTTGGTTGTGCCGCTTCGGTAAAAACGAAGAAGATTAATACTCTCCTCAATTGCCTGTTCGCCGCCGGAAACTGCAACATAAGCCATTACTTTGTCTCCCTTCGCGCTAATCGTGGAATGGCGATCAAACTGCCGTCCTCCGATACAAAAATAAGATCGATCCCCTGCGGATATTCATAATACTGCGCATCCCGTAATTCGATTGCCGTTTTTAAGGTATCGGTTGCGTCAAATATAACACTGTCCTTAATCCCTGGGCCGGATAGCGATAGGATATAATTTGCCGGACCGCTGTTTTTTATAATTACGGTTGCCGATTTATGCGGATCGATCAGCGTGCCGCACTTTGCGCTTTCAATCACTTTTTTTAAATCCATCGGATCTGTCACAAAAATAAAATCGGATTTTTCGATTTCTTCATTTTTTGCAAGCGTCAGCGATACGATCTCATCGGATAACTCATTATTATCGAGCGCGCAGAAGCTTACTTCATTATCGAGCAATGTGAGAGCAAGCACCAATAATGGCCGATGGTTCCCGTACAATTTTTCGGATTGGGGCTTGATATTAACGATTTTTGTTGGATTTGACATCGCTTTGAGAACAAGCCGAAATACCTTTTGCGAGTCGAAAACCTCATCGAAAGTGTGTATTTTTTTAATTTGCTGCATTAGCTTGGCACCGCCTG
>DAITPG010000303.1:0-3035 GCA_036833715.1 Eubacteriaceae bacterium
ATAAAAAGCGGTTTTATCCGCTTTTTATTGAAAATAGTCAATCTCTTTATCAATTTGTCTCATAGATTCTTTAACGATCTTTATTCCATGAAGTTTGTATTTGATTCGATCTCTTTCTGTTTGATTCATCGCATTCTCAATACTCTTGCCCATTTGATCTTCGATATATCGAATATCGCTTGCAAGCATGTACCAATAGGAACGAAAATCAACTAAATTGCTTTTATTTAGCAACTAATTTTCTCCTGATAAATTTATTGATAAAGCCCCTGTTCGCTTATCCTTTCCGTCAACAAACTTGAATTGCATCTATTGTATTTCCAATCGGAAACTGCTATCATGGTAATTACTTAAGCTACCATAATAAAAATGCTTTTGTTTAAAACAGGGACGTTGATCTTACATTGCCGTGTAATTTCAGCGTTCTTTGCTTTATCTGTTAAATATTCTATCATAAGATTTTTACATTAACAATTTAGAAGGTCATTTGATAAAAACTTGATAATGTTTGATAACAAAACTTTAAATTAAATAATCGATTAACTGTTAATATCGGTAACTTTAAGCACTTTAATTTAATGTAATAATATTGTATGTGGATGACCTATAAGAGCATCAAAATCGACCAGCACCATAAAAAAGGTCTTTACTATTTACGATTTAAGTTATTGAAAACTCCGGCGGGTGCGGAGCCGCGAGCTTGATAAGGCCGAGCAGGGCCAAACGGAACGTTCCAAAGTATTTTGGTATAGCCGGATGCGAGCTTGTACTAGGGTTTCAGAAATTTTTCAATCAACTACTTTGAAACCCGGTTTACAAGTCGAGTATCCGGCTGTCAAAATTCTTTGGGTAACGATCGCGCAGGCCTTATTAGCGAGTACCTTTTGTCCAACTTTTCGAGAAAAGTTGGTCGCTGCCGACGACGCGGCTTGACTGCATCTTTCGTACGAACAAAAGTCGGAAATCACCAACACTATTATTGCCTTCGACCAAATAAAAAAGCAAACTCATCGTTTGCTTCTACAAATGCACATTCAGCTTCAATTTCTCTTTCAGCCCGTTCGGATACGTCAGCGTCTTCTCCGCGCGGTCAAACCGCGGATGCGTCGCGTGTAAAATGTGGTGATGGTTGGGGCATACGATCATAATGTTCTGCGCGTCGTTGTTGAGCGTGGCCGCAAAAGGCTCAATGTGATGCGCCCGCGCCGCGCGCGCGTCGTAAATGTCCCCGGTTTTGATGCCGCAGATCTGGCATCGGTGGTCGTACACCCGCGCCAGGCTCCTCCCCGCCGCCCTGTCCAGCTTCACAACCTTGGCGGCCTTTTCGATGCCCGCGATAAACTGCCCCGGCTCGCGCATGGCCAGCATCTGCTCCAGCTCGTATTCGTCATAACCGCCCAAAAGCTCCGCAGCCGCGGTCAGATCACGCTGCGTGATGCACTCGATGAGGATCACGTTCTGCAAAACCGTCGAATAGATCGCAAGGCTTTCCTTTAAGCCGAAGGGCTGCTCGACGGGCATGCCGTTCGCCTTCGCTTCGGCCAGATAATCCGCCGTCGCCGAAAACACATGCTGAAACCGCCGTGCCACCTCGGGCGTGTAGCGTATCTGAAATATATCCTCCTGCTCCGGGTGCTCCATTGCGTCAAACATCTGGTTCACCAGCACCGCCGGATACGAATACCCGTCCACCAGCAGATGGATGTCCTTGCGCTCGCCTCGCTTTAACGTGGTGTTCAGGTTGCTGAAAAACAGGTTCTTCGTGGTCTTGGGGATCGTGATGCCCCAGCTCAGCGCCGAACGGTCGACTTCCTTTTTATAAATATAATGATTCTCAAACACCGGATTCGGGTTCGCCATAACAATAACTCCGCTTATCTCTTTTTATGATTATAGCACAATTGCGCCCGTTTTATTTACGCGGGCGCTTATTTTATTGCGGTTCTATAGGCACAATAAAAAGCGGCAGTCGGTATTTGTTTTCCATATAAAGCGAACGTACAAAGATCGGGCATAAACGGAGCATGGACGCACGGACGGCAACGGCGGAATAAGCACGGACGAAATAGCAGTCGCAGCGCATAACGGAGCAGCGCCGAATATAAATCGGCACGGACGGAAGGCGCGATCGAACGGAACAAGGGAAGCGAAGGCCTGAGCAACAAAAAAACTCCGCGCGCTGCGGAGCCGTTTTGAGAAAAACGAGCCGGATTATTCGCTCTCTTCCGGCGCGTCCAGAATGGCCAGCGCGTCCTCGCTGTCCTCTTCCTTTACATAAATGTTGACGCCCAGCGTGGTGGTGCCCAGCACCACTTTTACGGTGCCGCCCGCGTCGTTTTCATATTCAAGGCGCGCTTCGATGCCCGCCGAATCCAGCAGTCCCTGCACCACCACGGCTTCCGCCTCGGTGTTGACGGTCTTGATAAGCTTCATGCCCGCGATCTTTCTTTTCTCTCTTTTGAACATGGTTCCTCCGGATGTGCGCCTTACCGCGCTCTTCCTTCTATTATACAGAAAAAAACAAAAAAAACAGGCTTCGCGTCGATTTTTATTCACAGAGCGCAGGTTGACTGACAGCGCGCGGAGCAAAAAAAGAAGCCCGATGCGGCAGCATCAAGCTTCTTTGGATGGCTATTTTTGCCAGGCCGGCAGCTTCGCCAGCAGCTCCGGGGCGTTTTTTTCCGCCGCCGCGCGGTCGATGCCCTGCGTTCTTATCAAAAATTCAATGGTGCCTGCCAGTTTTTCGTCATAAGACTGCATCGAGCCGTCCGGCCGTGCGCAGTATTTGCAATAGTCCTTTGAACTGTCGCCCTGCGCAAAATCCTCGGCTTCCCGCATCGGCATTCCGCATGCTATGCAAGTTTTCATATTAGGCTCCTTTCATGTCCGCCTGCGCGCTTCAGGCGTTGTTTGTATCTATGAAAGATGTTTGCAACCATCCGTTCATCGTATCAGTCCTCCGCGTTTTTTGCGCGGAGCAGGCGCATATAATGGTTCAGCAGCGTTTCGCCGCAGGGGACCGCGTAGCCTTCGCC
>DAITPG010000304.1:0-2956 GCA_036833715.1 Eubacteriaceae bacterium
TTTATATATATTGATATGTTTATTATAGGATTCATATCGATGAATGTCAATATAAGAATTCTATTATTTCGATGTAATGTTTGTATAAAACATGAAATGAAAATAAAAAACGATAAAAGACACCGGTTTGGTCCTTATCGTTTTTATAATCGATTTCTAATGTTTTTGAATAATTCTTATTTTCTTGCTTAGGCACGCGATATCTGATAAACAGGCACTCCTTTATCATCCAAGAGATAATTGGCGGCATCATTTTTTTTGATATTCACCATATGGATGCAAATGAATATACCTGTGATGAGAAGCAACAACGATCTGGCAATGTCTATGACCGGTGGATACAGCGGAACAGAAGAACCCTCCATCATTTGAACCGAGAAGTTACTTGACAGATGCAACAGCATGGCAGCAAGGATGCTGCGGTTGGAACGGATATGAACAAAACTTATAACCATGGACAGCCCGATTGACATCATCAGAAATGACCAGAAGCCTTCCGGAGCAAAACCTGTCTGCCCGTGCCAAGTTTCGGGCATAAAATATAGCGGCAGATGCCATAAACACCAGACGATCCCCAAGAAGATATTTGCTTTGATAAACACAAACCGTTCCAGGAGCGGATCCAGCGCAAACCCTCGCCAGCCTAATTCTTCCGAAAACGGTCCGGAAATAAAACTTAACAGAATAAATAAAAACCACATCATAGGCGATGCGATGATCGCTTTAAGTTTAAGCATTTCCGGCATTGATGCGCCGAAAAGAAGGCTGATGCCTACGCTGACTGCAACGATGAACGGAAATAACAAAAGAATGATCGCCCATGAGCCTGCTTTGATGTTTTTGACATCAATGATGCGTCTTAGGTAATTGAGCCTGCCTTCTTTTTTATTTGTCGCCATGGCCATAATAAATCCTACATATGTCGGAGCGCAGCCACCCAACAGCAAAAGGATCATGCCCGTACCGTTATAAGGATGCAGTTTTAATAATACGATGGCAAAATAAAGGCACCATGTACATATATAAGTAAGAGCAAAAAAAAGGATGGTGTTTTTTAAACGCGTATTCAATTGTTATTTCCTCCTGCAGTAGATGTGCTGGCATGGATTGATTAATACACGCATGTTAATAATCAACAAATCCATTATAATTGATAACGTTCAAGTTTTCCATCAAATTGTTGACAAATATGTCAATAAAAAGGGGCGGTTTGACTGCCGTCTCTATGCTATATCCGGATGGTGATATCTGCCTTTGCGCAGCGTCCCTTTCCCGTATTGGACGGCCCGCACGGGACAGCGATGCAGACAAGCCAAACACTGTGTGCATTCTTTTCCCCAAGAAGGTTTTCCATTGACTTTGATGGTATGCACGGGGCAGATGCGTTCGCAAAGTCCGCAGGAGGTGCAATCGTCCGTCGCAAAAAAGGATTTTGCGCTCCGCCCAAAACGATTGAACATCGGAGCGATAAGCGCTGACTTGATTGACGCGCCTTTGCCCGGGATCAGTTCCATTACACCGGTTTGCCGGCTGGTTAAAATCCGGTTGATTTCGACCATACGCTTTTCAGCTGCCGCAAGTTTTTGACGCTCGGTTTCCTTGTCGTCCACATCAAAGCCGACGATATAGTTATTGGGCATTCGTAAAGTGAAGGCTGAATCGAGGCTGAGGTTTTTCCTTTTAAGAGCTTTCTCAAGCTGCTTGGTCGCGTTGCCTTCCTCGTCTCCGCAGGTACTAAGCGAGAAGAGATACGGTTTGCCGCCCTTCAGCTGCAGCCTGGCGATGAAGTCGAGCACGATCTGCGGAGGCGCCCAGGCGTACACGGGATAAACAAAGCCAATAAGCTCGTTTTCGGCGCATTCGTAAATCAGCTCAGGCGTATTTTTGTCAAGCTCTTTTGCAATCGGAATGAGTGTATCATTTTGCGCGGCCGCAATTGCCGATGCCGCATATTTGGAATTTCCTGTTCCGGTGAAGTAGAAGATCATAATAAACTCCTATATTTAGCTTACATAAATGTTCTCGTTGTGCCATTGCAAAAACTCTTTTGCAGGTTGATCTGCTTTCTTTAAAGGTAAATTGACTAATTCTTTTCCATGGAAAGCGTAGCACTCTTTGCCATTACCGTAATCTTCTTTAATTTTTTTGCTTACTTCGATGATATGATCTTCCGTGATTGTGATATATCCTCTATCGAAAAGCGTATGTACATCTTGTCGCAACAATAAACCATTATGTATTAAATGAGGACCTTCTTTTGAATAAGGTTTAATGTGTGAAGCATTCAAAACAGGCAATGTCTTTTCACCTGTTACAGCACATCGTCTGTTATATGCTTCCGTTACAATAATTCTAAAGCTTCCTTGACCTAGTCTTGGCACTATAATTTGAGATTTACCGTATCTAATTGCTTCTTCCGATACAAGCAAGTTTGAATTTAACCTTGTTTGTATATTTTCATATAATTGTTTTCCTTCGATAGTATCCGTATTATAGGTTTTTCCGGTTTGAATACCGCTTTTAGGCCAATTTTCAGGCATCGGTAACCAATCGGATTTTTCAAAGAAGAATGGTGAAGATAGAATCAAACAACCGATTTCAGGGTCAGGTTCAATCCGACGACTCGTACCGCGGTATTGATAAATCGATTTTTCAAAATCATCTTGAGTCGGTGTGCCATTTTTTAATCCAAATGCATCCCAAACCAATGATATAGGTAAAAAAAATTGCCTTATAAAAATTCCGCCGCCGACAATATAATTATTGGGTGAATGCAGTTTAAATAAGAAAAGTTCGCCTTCTTTAATTGCTTTAAAATTGCGCGAACCTTTTGGCTGCCAAAAATTGACTTCATGAGGTTGAATATTCTGTAAAAAATTGTACCAGTTATCATCCGTTATCCCAACATAGATATTCATAAGATCCTCGAAATTATTTATATCTATATCATATCCTT
>DAITPG010000305.1:0-2954 GCA_036833715.1 Eubacteriaceae bacterium
AACCATCCGTGTAAATACTTTAAAAATAAGCGCCGAGGTGCTAGCCGATCTTCTTTCTCAAAGCGGCATCCGCACCGCCCGCACCTATGTTCCCGATACGTTAAAGATCCTCAGCGGCATCAATGTATTTATGACTAAGGAGTACAGAGACGGCTTATTTTACGCGCAGGACCTTTCAGGAATTCTTTCAGGCTATGCGCTGGGCCCTCAAAAGGGCGATAAAATTATCGATCTGTGCAGCGCGCCCGGCGGCAAAAGCTTCAACGCATCCATCCTTTCGCTCAACAGCGGGGTACTGTCGTCCGATATCAACACTGCCAAGCTGGAACTTGTGAAGCGAAGCGCAAGACAACTGGGATTAAACAATATCAAGGTTGTCAAACGGGATGCTACCGTTGTTCACGAGGATGAAAACGGCCTGTATGACCGCGTCGTCTGCGACGTGCCCTGTTCGGGGCTCGGCGTTATCCGCAGAAAACCCGAGATAGTATATAACCTCACCGAAGAACACATCGCAGAGCTGGTCCCGCTTCAGCAGAAAATTCTGCAAACCGGTTTCAGATATTTAAAAAAAGGCGGCACGCTCATCTATTCTACCTGTACGATCAACCCGGCTGAAAATATCCAACAGGTCAACCGACTTTTGAGTGACTGCAAAGATGCCGCGCTTACCGAAATTAAGCTCCCGTTTAAGCTGAAAGCCAAACATGAAGAAATGAAGGGCGGCTTATTGGAACTGGATCCCGTCACAGATGATACCGACGGTTTTTTTATCGCGAAAATAACAAAGAAATAAGAGGTAAATTTGAAAAAATCATTGACGGGCCTTACCATAAAAGAATTGGAAGAAATCATTACCCAAGAATTTGAACAGCCCGCTTTCCGGGCGAAACAGATCAGCGAATGGATCATAAAGGGCGCTTCATTTGAAGAAATGAAAAATCTCCCGGCCGCGTTTCGCATGGCTTTGGAAGAGAATTACACGGTCTGCGATCTTAAAATCGTAGAAAAGCAAACGGAGAGCAGCAGCGGAACAATTAAATATCTTTTAAAGACAAAAGATGATATAATAATTGAAACGGTAATTTTATCGTACGATCACGGAAATACAATCTGCGTTTCTTCCCAGGCCGGCTGCGCCATGGGCTGCAGCTTATGCGCTTCGGGAAAGGACGGGCTCTACCGCAACCTGAGCGCTTCCGAAATGCTCTCGCAGCTCGTTTGCGCCATATCGGATACAAAAAAGAATATCTCGAATATTGTAATGATGGGAAGCGGAGAACCGCTCAATAATTACCGAGAGCTCAGCCGTTTCATCAGCATGGTCAACGACCCCAAAGGATTTAATATCGGCATCCGTCATATCACAGTATCTACCTGCGGGATATTGTCCGGCATAGAGAAATTGATCAATGATCGGCTTTTTGTGAATCTTTCCGTATCGTTGCACACTCCGATTTCGGCGATGAGAAAAGAAATGATGCCGGTTGAGAAAAGTAATCCCATCGAATTGGTCGTAAAAGCCTGCGAAGCGTACCGTGAGGCATCCGGAAGGCGCATTTCTTATGAATACTGCGTAATCGAAGGCTTAAATGACACCGATGAATGCGCCGACGGTCTTTATAGGCTGATCGGAAGCAGCGATGCCCATGTGAATTTGATTAATGTAAACGAAGGCAGCGGCAAGTACGCAAAAAACAGCGCGAAAATCATCGAAGTTTTTGCTGAAAAGTTGAAAAAGAGACATATAAATTGTACAATAAGAAGAAAACTCGGCAGCAGCATCAATGCCGCTTGCGGTCAGTTGAAGAGCAGATATATAGGCGAATGAAAACATACGGGAGGCCGAAATGAAAACTGTAGGCAAAACGCATCTTGGTATGGTGCGAAAAAACAACCAGGACAGTTTCCTGAGCCATCAAAATAAAAATCAGTACTGCATGTTTGCGGTAGCGGACGGCTTGGGCGGCCATAACGCGGGAGAAGTTGCAAGCAATTATGCCGTCGACGAGCTTAAAGGGTATTTTACGATATGGGAAGAAAGCGATTTTATCAAAGATTCTCAGGATATCGAAGATTTCATTAAAAATATCAATACAGAAATTTACAATATGTCCCTTCATTCCGAAAAACTGTCGGGTATGGGGACTACTTTAACGTTAGCGGTTACAAACGGCAGTGATGTTCATCTGTATCATGTGGGCGACAGCAGAGCCTATCTTATCGGCAGCAGCATTTCACAAATCACCAAGGACCATTCACTCGTTCAGTATATGATCGATCAGGGACAAATAACACCTGAAGAAGGGCTGCACCATCCGCAGAAAAATATCATAACCCGCGCGCTGGGCACAGACGCGGAGGTCGATATCGATTTTATCAAAATAAAATTGAACGATACGGATAAACTGCTGCTGTGCAGCGACGGATTGACCAATAATGTCACCGATGAAAAAATATTCGAAATTATAGAAGCCAACAGCCTCGAAAATGCCGTAGACTTATTGATAGAGGAAGCAAACAACAACGGCGGAAATGACAATATCACCGTTGTCTTGTTCGGCATCCGGGAGGTGTAATCTATGATTATCGGAAAAGTGCTGGACGATAAATACGAAATCCTCGAACTGATCGGACAGGGCGGAATGGCGATGGTCTACAAAGCAAAGGACAGGCGTCTGGATCGTTATGTGGCCGTAAAAGTTTTAAAAAATGAATTTATCGACAATGAGCAATTCCTAAAAAAATTTTTAAGGGAAGCGCAGTCCGACGCTAAACTCGCGCATCCCAATATCGTCAATGTATACGATGTGGGCGTTGAAAACAACTATTATTACATCGTAATGGAATATATCGACGGCAAAACGCTGAAGAATCTTATCAAAACAAGCAAAAAAATCTCACCCGAAGAAACCGTCAGCCTCATTCTGCCGGTGGCCTTGGGTATTAATCAT